>JAHBZH010000001.1:0-250000 GCA_019635535.1 Sphingomonas sp. | reverse complement strand
TTGAGGGGGCACAGGCCAGGGGGTAGCGACTGTTTAGCAAAAACACAGGGCTCTGCTAAGTCGGCTTCAAGACGACGTATAGGGTCTGACGCCTGCCCGGTGCCTGAAGGTTAAGTGGAGGGGTGCAAGCTCCGAAATGAAGCCCAGGTAAACGGCGGCCGTAACTATAACGGTCCTAAGGTAGCGAAATTCCTTGTCGGGTAAGTTCCGACCTGCACGAATGGCGTAACGACTTCCCCACTGTCTCCAGCACATGCTCAGCGAAATTGAATTCTCCGTGAAGATGCGGAGTACCCGCGGTTAGACGGAAAGACCCCGTGCACCTTTACTGCAGCTTCAGAGTGGCATTAGGAATGAACTGTGTAGGATAGGTGGGAGGCTTTGAAACATCGGCGCCAGCTGGTGTGGAGCCATTGGTGAAATACCACCCTGTCCATTCCTGATGTCTAACCACGCACCGTTATCCGGTGTTGGGACCCTCTGTGGCGGGTAGTTTGACTGGGGCGGTCGCCTCCCAAAGAGTAACGGAGGCGCGCGATGGTGGGCTCAGGACGGTTGGAAACCGTCTGTTAGAGTGCAATGGCATAAGCCCGCCTGACTGCGAGACTGACAAGTCGAGCAGAGACGAAAGTCGGTCATAGTGATCCGGTGGTCCCTCGTGGAAGGGCCATCGCTCAACGGATAAAAGGTACGCCGGGGATAACAGGCTGATAACCCCCAAGAGCTCATATCGACGGGGTTGTTTGGCACCTCGATGTCGGCTCATCACATCCTGGGGCTGGAGCAGGTCCCAAGGGTTTGGCTGTTCGCCAATTAAAGTGGTACGTGAGCTGGGTTCAGAACGTCGCGAGACAGTTTGGTCCCTATCTGCCGTGGGCGTCGATATTTGAGAGGAGTTGCCCCTAGTACGAGAGGACCGGGGTGAACATGCCTCTGGTGGACCTGTCATCGCGCCAGCGGTGCAGCAGGGTAGCTATGCATGGACGGGATAACCGCTGAAAGCATCTAAGCGGGAAGCCTCCCTCAAGATAAGATATCTCAGAGCCGTGGAAGACCACCACGTTGATAGGCTGGATGTGGAAGCGGGGTAACCCGTGGAGCTAACCAGTCCTAATTGCTCTATTCGCGCTTGAGAGTTCACACCGTCAACGACAGTTTTGGCTGTCGCTGGCATGTGGCTCAGCAGATCAAAGTTGCACGATTTCTAGATCCTGTACGCGCCGGCTTCATTGCTTGGTGACCATAGCGTCCGTGCCCCACCCGATCCCATCCCGAACTCGGCCGTGAAACCGGACTGCGCCGATGGTACTACCGCTTAAGCGTTGGAAGAGTAGGTCGTCGCCAGGCATTGCAGCCGGCGTGCACAGGATTTGAACCCATTCACATGTCATGAGCCCCGAAGCCGTCAGGCTTCGCAAGGCCGAACGGCCGCCCGAGCTTATTGCGAGGAAAGCCAAGCGGGCGGATGCCCGCGCCGGCGTTTGAGGCCGGCAAACTGGTGTCGCGGGGTGGAGCAGCCCGGTAGCTCGTCAGGCTCATAACCTGAAGGTCGCAGGTTCAAATCCTGCCCCCGCAACCAGCCCCCCGCAGCCAACTCGACCCCCTTTATCGCCTCGCCTTTCTGCGACCCGTTCGCATCGGCTTGAGATTCCGGTCCGGACGTGCTTCATTTCGCTTCCATCCATACCGGAAGGGGGCATGCAATGACCGACGGACCCACCAATCCGCTTCCCGGCGCGCCGACGTCGCTGGTCGATCGCGTAAAGAACATTCTGATTACGCCGAAAACCGAATGGGACGTGATCGATCGCGAGCCGGCCACTGTCGGCGGCCTGTTCACCTCTTATGTGATGATTCTAGCGGCGATCGGACCGGTTGCGACGATCATCGGCAGTTTCCTGATTGGCGTGCCGCCCGCCTTCATGATCGCGACGGCTGTCGTCAGCTATGCGATCAGCCTGGTGTTGGTGTTCATCAATTCGCTGATCATCGACGGCTTCGCCCCGACGTTCGGCGGCACGAAGAATCATGTCCAGGCAACCAAGGTGGCCGCTTATATCGGTACGCCGGGATGGCTGGTCGGAATTCTCAGCGTCGTCCCGGCGCTGCTGCCGCTGACCATGCTGCTGGGCTTCGCGGCCTTGGTCTACGGCATCTACCTGCTTTATCTCGGCCTGCCGCGCCTGATGCGCGTGGCCCAGGACAAGGCGGTGGGCTACATCGTTGTTGTCGTTGCCGCCTGGATCATCATCTACTGGGTCCTGCTGGCCGTGGTAATGGGCATCGTGCTGACCACGCTGGGCTTCGGCATGATGGGCGCGGCAGCGGCCGCTAGCTACTGAACTGAAACAGCCGTGTCGGGACGGGGCCGGGCAAGGCTCCGTCCAGCACGGTCTTTTTCGCCCATTCCATGTCGTCGGCGAGATAGCGGTCGGCGGCATGGAACGGGATCGCGGCGCGGATCGCCGCATGCGCCGGCGCCAGCGCCGGCGAGGTCGCCAGCGGCCTGTGGAAATCCACCCCCTGCGCCGCAGCCAGCAATTCGATCCCGATCACACCCGCCGCATTGTGCGCGATCCGCCGCGCCTTGAGTGCGCCGTGCGTCGCCATCGACACATGATCCTCCTGGCCCGCCGAGGTCGGGATCGTGTCGACGCTCGCCGGAAAGGCGAGGGACTTGTTCTCCGATACCAAAGCGGCGGCCGTCACCTGCGCGATCATGAAGCCGGAATTGACCCCCGAATCCTCGATCAGGAAAGGCGGCAGCCCGCTCATCTTCGGGTCGATCAGCACGCCGAGCCGCCGCTCGGCGATCGAGCCGATCTCGCACAGCGCCATCGCCAATATGTCGCCGGCAAAGGCGACCGGCTGGGCATGGAAATTGCCTCCGGACAGGGCATCCTCGCCGAACAGCAGTGGATTGTCGCTGACCGCATTGGCCTCGATCTCCAGCGTGCGCGCGGCGTTGCGGATCAGATCGAGCGCCGCGCCCATCACCTGCGGCTGGCAGCGGAAGCTGTAGGGATCCTGCACCCGCTCGCAATCGTCATGGCTGTGCCGGATCGCGCTGCCGTCGAGCAGGGTGCGCAGCACTTCGGCCACCGCGATCTGCCCCGGCTGGCCGCGCGCCGCGTGGATGCGCGGGTCGAAGGCGGCGTCGGTGCCCTTCAGCGCATCGGTCGACAGCGCCCCGCTGACCAGCGCCGAGGCGAAGATCCGCTCGGCCGTGAACAGCACGTCGAGCGCGATCGCGGTCGAGGCCTGGGTGCCGTTGATCAGGGCGAGGCCTTCCTTGGGCCCGAGCGTCAACGGCTTCTGGCCAAGCCGCGTCAATGCCTCCGCTGCTGGCAGAATGTCGCCGCCCAGCGCAATCCGACCTTCGCCGATCAGGGCCGCGCTCATATGGGCGAGCGGGGCGAGATCGCCCGAGGCGCCGACCGAGCCCTGGCTCGGCACCACCGGCAAGGCATCGGCCGCGATCAGCGCCAGCAGCCGTTCGATCACTTCGCGCCGGATGCCGCTATGCCCGCGTGCCAGCCCGATCACCTTCAGCGCCATCATCAGCCGCACGATGCGCGGTTCGAGCGGATCGCCGAGGCCGGCGCTGTGCGACAGGATCAGATTGCGCTGGAGCTCCTCCAGCCGGTCCGCCGGAATGCGCGTGTTGGCGAGCAGACCGAAGCCGGTGTTGATGCCGTAAACGGTGCGCCCGCTGGCGACGATGCGGCCGACAGCCGCGCTGGAGGCCTCGACCGCCGCCCAGGCACCCTCGTCGAGCGCGACCGAACCCCCCGTCCAGATCGCGCGAAGCTCGGCGAGCGTGACGCTGCCGGGCACGAGCGCGCTCACCGCCCCACCATCGGCAGGTCGAGCCCCTGCTCGCGCGCGCAATCGATCGCGATGTCGTAGCCCGCATCGGCATGGCGCATCACGCCGGTGCCGGGGTCGTTCCACAGCACCCGCTCCAGCCGCCTCGCTGCCGCCTCGCTGCCGTCGGCGACGATCACCACGCCGCTATGCTGGGAATAGCCCATGCCGACCCCGCCGCCATGATGGAGCGACACCCAGGTCGCGCCCGACGCGGTGTTGAGCAGCGCGTTGAGGAGCGGCCAGTCGGAAACGGCGTCGGAGCCGTCGGCCATCGCCTCGGTCTCGCGATTGGGGCTGGCGACCGAGCCGGAATCGAGATGGTCGCGCCCGATCACCACCGGAGCCTTAAGCTCGCCCTTGGCCACCATCTCGTTGAAGGCGAGGCCGAGCCGGTGACGCTGGCCGAGCCCGACCCAGCAGATCCGCGCCGGCAGGCCTTGGAAGGCGATGCGTTCGCGCGCCATGTCGAGCCAGCGGTGGAGGTGCGGATCGTCGGGGATCATCTCCTTCACCTTCGCGTCGGTGCGGTGGATGTCCTCCGGATCGCCCGACAGCGCCGCCCAGCGGAACGGGCCGATCCCCCGGCAGAAGAGCGGGCGGACATAAGCGGGCACGAAGCCGGGAAAGTCGAAGGCCCGCGCCACCCCTTCGTCCAGCGCGACCTGGCGGATGTTGTTGCCATAGTCGAAGGTCGGCACGCCCTGATCGTGCCAGGCGAGCATCGCCTCGACATGCACGGCCATCGACTTGCGCGCCTCGCGCTCCACCGCCTTGGGATCGCGCTCGCGCAGCTCGACCCATTTCTCGACGCTCCAGCCGATCGGCAGATAGCCGTTGACCGGATCGTGGGCGGAGGTCTGGTCGGTCACCGCGTCCGGGCGGATGCCGCGTTTCACCATCTCGGGCAGGATTTCGGCGGCGTTGCCGAGAATGCCGACGGAGATCGGTACGTCCGAGGCGCGGATCATCGCCAGCGCCTCGTCGATGCTCGCCGCGCGTCTGTCGAGATAGCGCGTCTCCAGCCGCTTCTCGATCCGGCTCTCCTGGCATTCGATCGCGATGCAGTGCGCGCCGGCCATCACGGCGGCGAGCGGCTGCGCGCCGCCCATGCCGCCAAGGCCCGCGGTCAGAACCCATTTGCCCGAAAGATCGCCGCCGAAATGCTGGCGGCCCATCTCGACGAAGGTCTCGTAGGTGCCCTGAACGATGCCCTGGCTGCCGATATAGATCCACGATCCGGCCGTCATCTGGCCGTACATCATGAGGCCCTTGCGATCCAATTCGTTGAAATGGTCCCAGGTCGCCCAGTGCGGCACCAGGTTCGAATTGGCGAGCAGCACGCGCGGCGCGTCCTTGTGCGTCGGGAAGACGCCGACCGGCTTGCCGGACTGGATCAGGAGCGTCTGATCCTCCTCCAGTCGCCGCAATGTCTCGACGATCGCATCGAAGCTCTCCCAGTCGCGCGCCGCGCGACCGATGCCGCCATAAACGACCAGCTCTTCCGGCGCCTCGGCGACCTGGGGATCGAGATTGTTCATCAGCATCCTGAGCGCCGCTTCGGTGGTCCAATATTTGGCGGTGCGCTCGGGGCCGGTGGCGGCGCGGATATGGCGGCTGTTGTCGCGTCTGTTGTGCATCTTCGCCCCCTACCCGAAAGGCTTTAGCTGTCCAATCCTGCCACGATCCGCCGTTCCGGCCCGGGCAGGCCGATCCAGTAAGCGAGCTCGGCCGGCCGGCCGATCCGCCAGACGCAGAGGTCGGCGGTCTTGCCGGCGCTGATCGTGCCGATCTCGTCCGCCAGGCCCAATGCCCTCGCGCCCTCGCGCGTCATGCCCGCCAGCGCCTCTTCCGGGGTCAGGCCGAACAGGGTGCAGGCCATGCTCATCATCAAGGTCGGTGAAAGTACCGGCGAGGTGCCGGGATTGCAGTCCGTCGCGACCGCCATCGGTACATTGTGCCGGCGCAGCAGATCGACCGGCGGCTTCTTCGTCTCCTTGAGCGCGTAGAAGGCGCCGGGCAGCAGCACCGCGACCATCCCCGCTTCGGCCATGGCGATGACCCCGGTCTCGTCGATATGCTCCAGATGATCGGCCGAAAGCGCGCCGTAGCGGGCGGCGAGCGCAGCGCCCCGCAGATTGCTGAGCTGTTCGGCGTGGAGCTTGATCTTCAGACCATGATGCCAAGCGGCACGAAAAAGGTCCTCCACCTCCTTCGGCGCGAAGCCGATCCCCTCGCAAAAGGCGTCCACCGCGCTCGCCAGGTCCTGCGCGGCGGCGGCGGGCAGGATGCCGTCGATCGCCAGCGCGACGAAGTCCTCGCGCCGGTCCCTGAACTCAGGCGGCAGGGCATGGAGTGCGAGCAGGGTCGTCTCGATCCGGACCTTCTCGCTGGCCGCCAGCACCCTGGCGGCGCGCAGCATCTTGAGCTCCGCGTCGATGTCGAGCCCGTAGCCGGACTTGATCTCGATCGTGGTGACGCCCGCCGTCATCAACGCCCTGAGGCGCGGCCTCGCGGCCTCGACCAGCTCGTCGAGCGATGCCGCGCGGGTCGCCTTGACCGTCGAGACGATGCCGCCGCCCGCCGCCGCGATCTCCTCGTAGCTCGCGCCTTCGAGGCGCTGCTCGAATTCGCCCGCCCGGTTGCCGCCGAAGACGAGGTGGGTGTGGCAATCGACCAGCCCCGGCGTCACCCAGGCGCCGTGCAGCGGTTCGACCTTCCGCGCCTGATAGCCGGCCAGCTCGGTGCGCTTGCCGACCCGCACGATCCGCCCGTCCTGGATGCCGATCGCGCCGTTCTCGATCGCGCCGAACGCGCCGGGCAATGCCGGGTCCATCGTCGCGATGTTGCAGTCGATCAGCAGCCGGTCCCACATGGCCTCGCTTTCTAGGGGCTCGGGCGTGTAAGGGCAAAGGATGAGCTGGAAATCGATCGCCGACCTGATCGTGGAAGACGCCGCGGCGCCGGTCGCGCTGCTGGGCGCGCCGATGGACGCCGGTTCGGTGACGCCGGGCCGCTGCGATCTCGCGCCTGATGCGGTGCGCCGCGCACTGAAGCGGCTCAGCACCTACGATCTGGTCGAAGCGCTGGAGATCGAAACGGCGCTGCGCGACGCGGGCGACGTGCCGGTGCGCGGCGTGATGCCGGTGGACGGCTTCCTGCCCATCCGCGATGCGGTGGCCGATTGCGTGGCGCGCCACGATCTCACCTTGCTGATCGGCGGCAACAATGCCGTCACCCGCCCCGCCGCGCACGGCCTCGGCCTGCCGCTCGACGCGGTGGGCCTCATCACCCTCGACGCCCATTTCGACATGCGCGACACGGATCGGGGACCGCTCAACGGCAATCCGGTCCGCTGCCTGCTGGAGGACGGGCTGCCCGGCGCCAATATCTGCCAGCTCGGCCTCGCCCCCTTCGCCAATACGAAGAAGATGCACGAGGACGCGCTCGCCGCCGGGATCGGCGTGTTCGATATCGAATTCGTCCTCTCCGAAGGGATCGAGGCGGCGATCGACGAGGCGCTGGAGCGGCTTTCCCATGTCGAGGCGATCCTGGTCGATTTCGACATCGACGTGATCGATCGCGGCCAGTTCCCCGGCGCCCCCGGCGCCCGCGCTGGCGGCCTGCCGGTCTGGGACTTCTTCCGGGCCGCGCGCCGGCTCGCTGAGGAGGAGCGGGTGCGCGTCGCCGATCTCACCGAATTCGATCCCAGCCTGGACGCCAGCGACTTGAGCGGCCTCACCGCCGCGCGCTGGGTCTGCGAAATCCTGGCCGGCCAGGCGAGGCGCGGATGATCGATTCCGATCCCGTGCTCACCGATGCCTTCCGCCAGGCGATGCGCCGCGTCGCCTCCACGGTGAATGTCATCAGCCTGTGCGTGCGCGGCGAGGCGATGGGGATCACCGCCACTGCGGTGTCGTCGATCTCGCTCGATCCGCCGAGCCTGCTGGCCTGCATCAATCGCGCGGCGGCCGTGCATACGCCGATGGAGGATGTAACTCATTTCCGGGTCAATGTGCTCCATCGCGATCAGGAGGACGTGGCCCGGATCTTCGCCGACCGGCGTTTCCATGCCGAACGCTTCCTCGAAGGCTGGGAAAATGATTGCGTTCGCCCGCCCCGGCTGCTCGACGCCCAGGCCTCGATCCTGTGCCGCCGGATCGACCATCATCCGTTCGGCACGCATTCGATCTTCATCGGCGTGGTCGAGGAGGTGGCGACGCGCGACGGCGTCGATCCGCTTGTCTATCTCGACGGCCGCTACGGCAGCGTCGGCGGCTGACTATTGCCTCGCGAACAATGCGTCGGGGTCCGCCATCGCCTTGATCTCCAGCGCGTTGCCGGAGGGGTCGCGGAAGAACATCGTCGCCTGCTCGCCAGGTTGACCCCTGAAGCGCACGGTAGGCGCAATCGCGAATTCGACCTTGCCCTCCAGCCGGGCGGCGAGCTTTTGCCAATCGGCCATCGCCAGCACCGCGCCGAAATGCGGCACCGGTACGTCATGCCCGTCCACCGCGTTGGAGGCGCGCGCGGCGACCGCTTCGGGCGCGAGATGGGCGACGATCTGATGGCCGAAGAAATCGAAATCGATCCATTCGTTAGAGGACCGCCCTTCGGGGCAGCCGAGCAGCCCGCCGTAAAAGGCGCGCGCGGCGGCGAGATCGTGGACGGGGAAAGCGAGATGAAAGGGCGGCAGGCTGGACATGGCGCTTGCTTAGCGCGTTCCGGCTCGGGCGGGGAGAGGCTTGCGCGCGGTGGCCCGAGCCGGCCGGCCTTGCCGCCGCGCGCCAGACATGATTCCTTCGCGGTCTTTCGGGGGAGGCGTTCGATGCGGACTGGACTGGCACTGTTGCTGCTCGCGGGAACTGGCCTGGCGGGCTGCGTGCCGCCTGCGGTCCAGGCGCCGCCCCCCGCTGTGCCCGCCCCGCCGCCGCCGAGACCTTATGCCCCGACGGGGTTGGAGACCGTGCTCGGCGCCTCCGCCGCCGCACTCGTGGCGCAATTCGGCCAGCCCGATCTCGACGCGCGTGAGGGCCCGGCGCGCAAGCTGCAGTTCCTGGGAGCGGCCTGCGTGCTCGACGCCTATCTCTATCCGCCGCGCGGCGGACGGGGTGAAGCGGTCGTCACCCATGTCGATGCCCGCCTCCCCGACGGGCGGGAGATGGACCGCTCCTCCTGCGTCGCGGCGCTCAGCCGGCGGCGGGAGGCGCAGTAAGCCGCCCGAGCGCCCAGCGCGCCGCGTCCGCGACAACGGCATCCTCATCGTCGGCCAGCGCGCGAAGCGCCGGGATGAAGCCTGCCAGCCCGCTATTCCCCGCGGCGATCGCCGCGTTGCGCACCATCCGGTTGCGCCCGATCCGCTTGATCGGCGATCCGGCGAAGACCCTTCGGAACCCAGCATCGTCGAGCTCCAGCAGATCGGCGAGCGCCGGCGCCGCGAGTTCGGCGCGGGGCAGGAACGCCCGGTTGGTGCGCGCCGCGTCGGCGAAGCGGTTCCACGGGCACACCGCCAGGCAATCATCGCAGCCATAGATGCGGTTGCCGATCGCTGCGCGGAATTCCTCCGGGATCGGCCCCTTATGCTCGATCGTGAGATAGGAGATACAGCGGCGCGCATCGAGCCGGAACGGCGCGGGAAAGGCGTCGGTCGGGCAGGCGTCGAGGCAGGCGCGGCAGGAGCCGCAGCGCATCGCGTGCGGCGCGGCCGGCGCCAGCTCCAGCGTCGTGTAGATCGCGCCCAGGAACAGCCAGCTTCCGTCCGCGCGGCTGACCAGATTGGTGTGCTTGCCCTGCCAGCCGATCCCCGCCGCCTCGGCCAGCGGCTTTTCCATCACCGGCGCGGTGTCGACGAACACCTTGATCGGCTCGCCGGCCGCGTCGACCAGCCAGCGGCCCAGCGCCTTCAGCGCCTTCTTGACCACATCATGATAGTCGGCGCCCTGGGCGTACACCGAGATGCGGCCCCGCTCCGGGTGATCGGCCAGCGCCAGCGGATCGGCGGCGGGGGCATAGCTCATGCCGAGCGAGATCACGCTCCTGACCTCCGGCCACAACCCGACGGGCGAGGCGCGGCGGTCCGCCGTCTCGGCCATCCAGATCATGTCGCCATGCGCGCCGTCTGCGAGCCAGGCGCGCAGCCGCTCGCCGGCCTGCGGCGCGGCGTCCGCGCGCGCGATTCCGAACGCGGCGAAGCCCGTTTCCCGGGCTTTCCGTTCCAGCTGCGTTTCCATGTTTATATTGCCATTCAACACTTTCTCGGCTTTACCACTTTACTTGTTCGGGGGGGAAGCTGGGCGGCGTGACTGGCGAATTGGCGATCAAGGCCCGGGGACTGTTCAAGTCCTTCGACGGCAAGCCTGCGGTGCGCGGCATCGACATCGCCGTGCCGCAGGGCAGCATCTACGGCATATTGGGACCGAACGGCGCCGGCAAGACGACGACGCTGAGGATGCTGCTCGGCATCATCGAGCCGGATGCGGGGCATCGCGCCCTGCTCGGCCACGAACGGCCGCTCGAGGCCGCCGGGATCGTCGGCTACCTGCCCGAGGAGCGCGGCCTTTATCCGGCGATGACGACGCGGGAGGCGATCGCCTTCATGGGCGCGCTCAGGGGCCTGCCGCTCGAAATCGGGCGAAGGCGCGCGGAGATCCTGCTCGGCGAAAACGGCCTCGGCGACTATGTCGACAAGCCGATCAAGAGCCTCAGCAAGGGCATGGCGCAGACCATCCAGCTGTTCGGCACGATCGTCCACAAGCCCCGGCTGGTCGTGCTCGACGAGCCGTTCTCGGGCCTCGACGCGATCAATCAGGGCCGATTGGAGCATCTGATCCGCGAGGAGGCGGCCGCCGGCGCGACCGTGATCTTCTCCACCCATGTCATCCATCATGCCGAGCGTTTGTGCGAGCGCGTGGCGATCATCGCCGGCGGGCAGATCCGGTTCGAGGGCCGGGTGGCCGAGGCGCGCGATCGGCTGCGGCCGCAGGTCCGGCTGAAAACCCGCGACGCCGATGGCGCCTGGCGCCGGGCGCTGCCCGCCGAGGCGCGGCTGCGCGACGGTATCTGGTCGTTCGATCTGCCCGACGAAGGTGTCGAGGCGCTGCTGAAGGCGCTGATCGACGGCGGCGCCGGCATCGAGGAATTGTCGATCGAGCGGCGCGGGCTGCACGATGCCTTCGTCGCGATAGCCGGCGAGGCCGCCGCGCGCGAGATGGGCGATGACGATGAAGACGCGCTCGGGGAGGCCGCCTGATGAGCCTGTTCGATGCCGCCTGGGTCATCGCGCGCCGCGATTTCACCGCGACGGTCATGTCGCGCACCTTCATCCTGTTCCTGATCGTGCCGCTGGTCCTTTTCGCGGCCGTGCTGGGCGTCAGCCAGATGATCGACGACGCCGAGCGGAGTTCGTCGCAGCCATTGGTCGCTCTGGTCGTCGATACGGCGACGGCACAAGACCTGCAGGCGGCGCGGGCGCGGCTGGTGGCGGGAACCTCCGAGCGCGCCTTTCCGCGTCTCGAAGTCGTCGCGCCGGCGGAAAATGTCGGGGCGCAGGCGATCGCGCTGCTCGCCGACGAGGGAGTCGGCTATTCGGCGGTGCTGAGCGGCACGCTCGAACGCCTGGTGCTGGCCGGCCCGGCGAAGGTCGAGGAAAGCGTCGGCGCGCGCATGCAGCTGATCGTCGATGACGCGCGGCGGGCGGCGGCGCTCGATGCCGCCGGCGGCGCGCCGCCGGCGATCCAGGTCGAACGGGCGGTGACCGAGCAGGCCGCCGGCAATCTCCAGATGCTCCGTCGCGATATCGCGCGCGTCGTCCAGGGGCTGATCTTCGGCATCACCGTGCTGCTCGCCACCTTGCTGCTGTCGAACATGGCGGAGGAAAAATCCAACAAGGTCATTGAAGTGCTGGCCGCCGCGGTGCCGCTCGACGCGGTGTTCCTCGGCAAGCTCATCGCGATGCTCGGCATCTCCTTCGTCGGCCTGGCCCTGTGGGGCGGCATGGCAGGGCTGGCCTATCTGTTCGTGCAGGTGGTGCAGGACTGGATGACGCTGCCGCAGGTGGCGCCGGCCGTCGGGTGGGCGGTCTTCCTGTTGCTCGTCCTCTTCTATTACGGCGCCAATTACATGCTGCTCGGCGCGCTGTTCCTCGGCATCGGCGCCCAGGCGAGCAACATCCGCGAGATCCAGACGCTCTCCATGCCCGTGACCTTGTTGCAGGTCGCCGTGTTCCTGATCGCCGTCTCCGTGGTGGGCAGCAGTGAGGGATGGCTGGTCTGGTTCGCCTATGCCTTCCCGTTCAGCTCGCCGCTGGCGATGATCGCCCATGCCGCGCGGTTCGAGGATCTCTGGCCGCATCTGCTGGCGCTCGTCTGGCAGACGATCTGGGTGGTGCTCATCATCCGGATGTCCTCGCGGATGTTCCGGATGACCGTGCTCAAATCCGCGTCCGGCGGCTCCTTCTTCAGCCTCGGCTTCTGGCGCGGAACCGGCGCGGGCTGACCGGGCTCAGACGGGAGCCGGGCCGGCCTGTTCCCACAGTTCGATCTTGATGCCGTCGCAATCGAGGATCCAGGCGAACTTGCCATAGTCCTCCGACTGGGTGCCGAGGATGTCGACGCCCTTCGCCTTCAGTTCCTCCAGGAAGGCGTCCAAGTCGTCGACGCGCAGGTTGATCATGAACGCGGCGTCCGACGGGCCGAAATAGTCGGTCTCCTGCTTGAACGGGCTGAGCAGGCTGTAGGGATCGTCCTTGCTTTCGTCCGCCCAGCGGAAATGGGCGCCCCAGTCGCCGCCGATGCCCAGATTCTCCATGTACCAGGCCTGCGTCCGCGCCGGATCGGCCGTCTTGTAGAAGATGCCGCCCAGTCCCGTGACCTTCGCCATGCCCAATCTCCCGTTGCCGCCCACCGATCGCATTCTAGGTCCATCGCGAGCTCCCCGCCATCGCCCGGACGGGTGATTTCGGCCACGAGCCGCGCGGGGCCGAATCGCGTCCGGTGCGTTTCTGCGTTATGGAGGCGGCATGAACCAGGATGTGGTGGACCTGATTCGCGACGAGCGCGACCGCGCGCTCGAAACGCTCCGGCAGATCGAGGACGAGGGCCTCGTCATCCAGGAATCGGAGGATGGCGGGCCGATGCGCGACGTCACCGCCAAGCGCGCCAACCGCCAGCGCCAGATCATCGAGCGGATGGACCGCGTGCTCGACGCCGTGGCGCGCGAGGCCGCGCTCGCCGATGAGGCATATTGACTGCCGTCCGCTGGCGACTGTCAGCCGGGGATGCGGGCAATGACTTTGATCTCGAAATCGAACCCCGCGAGCCAGTTGACGCCGATCGCCGTCCAGTTCGGATAGGGCGGCTCCGGAAAGATATCGCTCTTGACGGCCATGATCGTGCCGAACTGGCTTTCGGGATCGGTGTGGAAGGTCGTCACGTCGACGATGTCGTCGAATCCGCACCCGCCGGCCTTCAGCGTCGCTTCGAGATTGGCGAAGGCGAGACGGACCTGCGCCTCGAAATCCGGCTCGGGCGAGCCGTCGCGCCGGCTGCCGACCTGACCGGAGACGAACAGCAGATCGCCGGACCGGATCGCGGCGGAATAACCGTGCTGGGCATATAGATCGTGCCGGTTGGCGGGGAAGACGGCGTCGCGCTTGGGCATGGAGGATCTCCTTCGGTTCGCAGGGAGGTGGTCCCCCGGGCCCCTCTCCGCAAGGGAGCCCGGCTTCCGGTCAATGCCCGTAGACCGCCGCCGCGGCCCTGGTGAGTGCCTTCATCGCGTCCATATGCGGGAAGGGGCCGTGGCTGATCCGCGCCACGCCGACGCCCGCCACCTCGGCCGCCGACGGCGCGCCGGGGAAGGCCATGAAATTGACCGGGATCGGCGCGGCGGCGCAGACCCGCTCCAGCAAAGCGAGATTGGCGAGGCCGGGGACGAAGAAGCCGCTCGCGCCGGCATCGGCATAGGCCTCGGCCCGTTCGATCGCGGCATCGACCTTGGCATCGTCATGCGTGTCCGGCTTGGCCTGCAGGAAGATATCGGTGCGCGCGTTGAGGAAGAAATCCGCGCCGACGGCTGCGCGGATCGCGCCGATGCGCGCCGCCTGGTCGGCGATCGGGTGGAGGCCGTTGCCGCCGACCACCTGGTCCTCGAAATTGCAGCCGATCGCGCCGGTCTCGGCCAGCCGCGCGACATTGGCCGCGACCGCGTCGGGCGCGAGCGCATAGCCGCCCTCGAAATCCACCGTCACCGGCAGCTCGACCGACGCGACGATCCGCGCCGCATTGGCCAGCGCCACCTCGATCGGCAGCCCCTCGCCGTCCGCGAACCCGTTCGCCGCCGCGACCGAGGCGCTGCCCGTCGCGATCGCCCTGGCACCGGCCGCCGCCACCGCCTTCGCGCTGCCCGCATCCCAGATATTGTAGAGGATGACGGGATCGCCCGGCCGGTGCAGGGCGGCGAACAAAGCGGCTTTTTCGGACTGTGACGGCATCGCGGCAATCTCCTTTTCGTGCGCTGGGGGGCGGGTGCTGATCATCCTGGACGATGCGCGTGGCAATGGCCTGCAAGGTCATGCCGGGCGTCCCGTTTCTTGCGGTCAGGCGGGGCGGCGCCGCTGCCGCGCGATCAGGGCGTCCCTCTCTGTAAAGTTGACTAAGTTGACAGGGTGAGGGGTGTTTTGGCGGGGGCCGAAGGGCGGAAGGCAAGCTACGAAATGTCAGCATCTTCACCCCCATATGCGCGGCGGCGCGGCAGAAAATGTTTTCGTGTGAAAGGGGCAGTTCAAAGAGCCGACGAAACGAAGCCGAAGCCCCGAGTCGGGGGGCAACGTGACGGAGGATTTCCTACATTGGAAGCGGGACGGGGCAGATAAATACATACTGCCCCAATTTTCCCGATTTCCCGGAATTCAAGGCTCCAGTTCCAGCGGATATTCGTCGTAAGTGCGACCATGCAACTCGCGGCCTGTCGCCTTCTTGTTGCGTCCGCCCCACTGCTTGAAGAAAAAAGCAACGTCGTCTCGACGACAGATTTCGTACAGCCTTTCGACCCACTCCTCATCCATTGGCCGCGCTCTGGGACCGGACTCCCCACCGACAATGGCCCAGTGGATTTTCCGCAGATCAATGTCATCAATCCGACCGATCAGTGGCTCGAATGATACGAAGAGCGTCGCGCCGGATATCAAGGAAAGATGACCCACGCGCTCAGCAACGTCCGCGTTCTCGACTGATGTTCCCAGCCACACATGCATCAAGTTCTGCAAAGCGCCGTTTTTGAAAAGCTTGGCCATTCGTTCTGGGCGCTTCGTGAGGATCTGGAAGTGATGCTGAGGGCACGCCTCCATCATCTCCCATACTTTGGCTATAAATTTGTCAGGAACTGAATCGTGGAACAAGTCAGCCATCGAGTTAACGAAAACACGTTTTCCCTTTCTCCATTCCAGCGGTGCGGACAGGCTGGACTCATCGATGTTGATCTTACCCGTCCAAACGTAACGGCCCCCACTCTTTCTGGTTGTGCCCTTATATTTTGCATGTCCCATCGCCTGCAGACGCGCCGCCATGCGCATTGCATAGCAGTTGCTGCAACCACTCGATGCGATGGTGCAGCCCGCCACCGGATTCCAGGTGACATCCGTCCATTCGATTTCTGAAATGCCAGCCATCAGGCTGTTCTTAGAATATGGTTCGCAATACGCATCGCCGTTTGGGATGCCGCCTGACTCGGGTTGGCGCAAGCAAACATGAGCGAAAAATCGTGGCGCTTTCCCCTGCCCAGTGGAAGATAGGCCTTCGCAACTCCGCCTGCGAATATGCCTCGTAGATGGTCCTGGAACATTTCTGAGAATTGCTTGGCCCTTGCGATCTTCTCCAGCCTCTCATCCACGCCCCCAAAGAGATCATCGATCGGGTCGGTACGGCGGACAGCCTTCGCCCGCCACGCCGATGACCCCCAGAGTTCATCTATTTTCGAGGCACCCGGTAGAAAGGTTCCGTCATCTTTGATTTGGCGAGACATCCCATCGACAGGCACCAAATACCAAAGGTCGACCTTCTTGGTGGCGGCCATACGCTCGATAGTCTGCCATCTCACGCTCAGACCAAATGGATCGAGAAAGACTACCGCCCTGTCGAGGCGATTGGCAGCTATGCGATCACAAAACTCTCGGAGCCGGTCGTTGGCGTCGCCATGGACGATATCTATTTGCCTATTGGGAAACTGAGCGCAGAGGCCGGAGAGTGATCGGACATTTTCTCCACTCTTCTCGATGAAAACGTATTGGTCGAAGGGCGGATCGACGCCCAAGGCGCGTACCGGGGAGCCTTCTATGACGTCGGCGGTAGGGAAGAGGGTTGGGTCGTCCGACTTCAGGGATTCTGTCTTTGAGGCGGAGGCTCCAGAGCCGGCGAATCCGTCAACATAAAAGAGACGAAAATCCTGCTTCTTCATGACGGTGACGTATGCCGCCAAATATTTCGCGACGACGTCCAATTTCCGCCGGGTATGCTCTCCACCAAAGGCTTGGACACGCTCGGTCATGTAACCCCTCCTCGTTCCGTTTATCGGAACGAAGAGTGAACATCAAGTCGGAATCACTCCGTAATTGGCAGCTCGTCCCTGCGCCCGGCCGCGCCTCCCCCTCAGTGTACGAAGCGCGCCACCACATCCCGATAGCTGCGCGACACCTTCACCTGCTGCCCCGAGCCCAGCACCAGGAAGCATTCGCCGTTGGTGTGCGGCTTCACCTGCCGGACCTGGTCGAGGTTGACGATGGTGGAGCGGTGGACGCGCTGGAAGCGGCGGGGGTCGAGGCGCTTTTCGAGGTCCTTCATCGTCTCGCGCAGGATGAGCGTGTTGTCGCCGGTATAGATGCACATATAGTCGCCGGCGGCGTCGATCTTCTCGATGCTGTCGACGTCCACGCGGAAAATCTGGCCGCGATCCTTGATGTTGATCATCTTCTCGTAGCGGCTGGCGGCGTGGGCGTCGTCGCCGGTGTCCGCCGCGTCCATCGCGTCCGGTGCGACTTCGGCGAGCACCTCCTTCAATTTCTCCACCTCCTCGACGCCGCGTTTCTCGGTCAGGCGCTGGCGCACCCGCTCCAGCGTGTCGGCGAGGCGGGCCTCGTCCACCGGCTTCATCAGATAGTCCACCGCCTGCGCCTCGAACGCGCGCAGCGCATGGTCCGAATAGGCGGTGACGAAGACGACCAGGGGCGGTTCGACCTCCATCAGGCCCTGGATGACGGAAAAGCCGTCGAAGCCGGGCATCTGGATGTCGAGGAAGACGAGATCGGGCTTGTGCGTCTTGATCGATCGGATCGCCTCGCGCCCGTTCGAGCAGGTGTCGATGATCTCGACATCCTCATGCGGCTCCAGGCGGAGCTGGAGGCCCTGGATGGCGAGCGGCTCGTCGTCCACCAGGATGGTGCGGATGGTCATTTGGGTTCCTCGGTCTCTTCGGTCTGGAAAGGAATTTCAATGAAAACGCGGAAGCCCCCTTTTGTCTCCGACTGTGTATCGAACCTTTGATTGTCGCCATAGGCCTGCGCCAGACGGTCCCGAATGTTCGCCAGGCCGACGCCGGTCGATTGATCGGCGCGCTCCTTGTACTGGGAGTCGGTGCCCGGGCCGGTGTCGCTGACCTCGATCAGCACCCGCGCGCCCTCGCGCCGCACCGCGATCGAGATGTCCGCTCCCTCCTCCTGCGGCGCCACCGCATATTTGATCGCATTCTCGATCAGCGGCTGGAGCAGCAGCGAGGGCAGCAGCGCCCGCGCCCCCTCCGGATCGATCTGGAAATGCGGCCGAAGACGCTCCTCGAAGCGCATCTTCTCGATCTCCAGATACAGCTTCAGCGTCTCCACCTCCTGCTGAATGGTCACCATGCCGGTCGGCTCGTTGACCAGGGTGTAGCGCAGGAAGGAGGAGAGGCGCGACAGCATCGCATTGGCGCGGTCGGTCTGCTTCAGCAGGACGAGGGTGGAGATCGAATTCAGCGTGTTGAACAGGAAATGGGGGTTGAGCTGGTAGCGCAGCATCGCAAGCTGGGCATGGGAGGTCTGGCTTTCAAGCCGCAGCAGCCGCTTCTTCTGGTCCTCCAGCAGGATATAGAAGTTGATCGAATAATAGAGCGCGGACCAGGCGATCAGCAGCGAGACGGTGAGCAGGATCGCGCCCAGGAAGCGGATGCCCTCGGGCCTTGTGCCGGGCTGGAGGAAGGTGGCGACGCTCCAGGTCTCGATCGCGGAGAAGGCCGCCGCCGCGCTGATCACGATCAGAATCGAGCCGACCCAGGTGACGATCTCCTTCATCTGGATCAGCCGACGATAGGCGGCGGCCATCAACAGCGTGATCGAATAGCCGGTGGCGGTGAGCAGGAGGGTGTGGAGGACGTAGCTCCAGCCCATCGCATTGGCGATGCCGGAGAGGGTGCGCAGCACGAAATAGCCCGCCCAGCCGGCCGATTGCAGCAGCCAGAAGGCGCGATTCTTGTCTTCGAAGAACGATCGCCCGCGCAGCCGGAACGGCGTCCGGCCGGCCTGCGCCTGGCCCGGTTGCGGGGCGGCGGCCGGGGCGATGCTATCGGGCAATGCTCGCGTCCTGCTCGCTGCCATTCCTATCGGGAAGAACGAGCATCGACCAGTCGCCCTGATCGGTCACCCATGTCGCAACCGCGCGGCGCACGTCCTCGGCCGTCATTTCGCGATAGGCGGAAAGATAGGTGCGGACATTCTCGATTTCGCGGGGCTGATCGACCCAGTTGGAGATCGCGCCGAGCCAATAGGCGCTGGTCGCGAGCCGCCGCTCGATGCCGCTGATCACCGGATTCTGCGCGCGGGCGAACTCGTCCGGCTGGACCGGATCGGCGGCGAGATCTGCGACGATCTCGCGCGCGGCGCGGAAGAAGGTCCCGGCGCGCTCCGGGCGGATCTCGGCGGCGGCATAGAAGATGCCCCAGGCGGGGAAGGTTTCCGAGCTGCTGTGCGCGGCGCTGGGCGAATAGGTCGCGCCTTCCTCCTCGCGCAGCCGATCGAACAGCCGCACCTGAAAGATGTTGGCGGCGAGCGCCAGCGCGCGGCGGTCCCGGATATTGTCGAGCCCGCCCAGCGTGGACCAGCCGATCAGCGCGAAGGCCTGGCCGGGATCGCCGCGATGGGTGAAGGTGCGCGGTTGCGGCGACGGGCTGGGCGGCCGGAGCGTCGTCGCGCCGTTCGAGGGCGCCGCCGCGGTCCGTTCGGGCAAAGCGGCGACGGTATGTCGCACCGCCGCCACCGCCGCATCCAGTTCGACATCGCCGACGATCGTCGCATGGACCGGCCCGGCGGCGAGCAACGGCGCGAAGAAGTCGCGGAAGCCGTCGACCGTCGCGGCGGCCATCTCCTCGCGCTCGATCGGCCGCCACCGCTGGTCGTGGGGCCGCAGGAAGCCGCTCATTTCGCGGCCCGCGCGCGCCGATGCGGACGTGAAATGCATGGCGAAGCTCTCGACGGCGCCGGTGCGGAAGCGCGCGAACAGCGCCGGATCCCAGTTCGGCGCGGTGAGCTTGGTGACGAGCAGCCGGAGCTGATCGCCGAGATCGTCGGCATTGGTCTGGCCGCCGAGGATGAAGGCGTCTTCCCCGACCGCGAAGGTGAGGTTCATCCGCCGACCAGTGAGCAGCCGTTCCATCCCGTCCAGATCGAGCCCGGCCAGCCCGGAGGGCGCGATCAATCCGCCGAGCCAACCGAGCGAGGGCCGATCCGGCGCAAGGCCGGCGAGCCCGCTGCCGAAGCGCAGCCGGACCAGCACCGAGCCCCGCTCGAACTCGGTGCGCTTGAAGGTCAGGGTCGATCCGTTGGCAAAGCGCACGATGGTGACGCCCATATCCTCGATCGTCTCGCGGGCGATCTCGCGGCCCGGCGCGCCGAGTGGCGGCAGGTCGTCGAAACTGACCCGGCGTTCGGCCCGGCGCGTTGCCGGCGCCGCGGCGCGCGCGGCGGCCAGTCCGTCGGCGAGCGCCGCCGTGCCGCCCGCCACCGGAGTGGGCGTCGCCAGGATCATGCGGGGGCCGGAGCCGTCGAACAGGGCACGCATCGCCGCGCCGACCCGTTCCGGCGTCATCTCGGGCACATTCGCCTCGAAATTGTCGAGCACGGTCGCCGGGGCGGTCACCACGCCGCGATTGTCGACGGCGTTGACAAGCTGTTCGGCGCGCACCTGGGAACGTGCCGTCGCCTCGCCCTGGACGGCGGCGGTGACGCCGGTGCGCAGGTTGCGGATCTCGCGGTCGATCTCCTCGGCGTCCGGCGGGGCCGAAACGGCATCGCCGAGGATCGCGAAAGCCTCGGCGAGCGATTCCCGCCAGCGGCCGTCGCGCGCGGTGACGGCAAGCGAGGTGGTGTTGGCGACGGCGCGTTGGCGCGAGATGCCGATCGAGGCATTGATGAAAGCGGACTCGCCGCGCGCATGCGCCTCCAGCCGCCGGTTCACGATCCGCACGGCGAGCGATTCGGCAAGATAGGCGCGTTCCCGCGCCAGCGTGTGCGGCATGGGGTCGTGCGGGCGCACCCATATGACGTTGGCGGAGACGGGCACGCCGGGATAAGCGAGATTCGCCACAGGATCGGCGACATCCGCAGGCTGCCCGAAGTCCGGTTCCGCCGCCGCCGGCCCTTCCGCTCGCCAATCCCCGAACCGCGCGCGGATCAGCTCTTCCATGATGTCCGGATCGGCGTCGCCGGCCATGACGATCGTCGCGCGGTCCGGGCGGTACCAGCGCCGGTAGAAGGCGCGCAGCCCCTCGGCGGTGGCGCCGTTGAGCGTCGCGTCGGTGCCGATCGTGTCGCGATTCGCATAACGCAGCCCGGCGAAATAGAGCGGCAGCGCCAGCTCCAGCCCGCGCTGTGCCAGCTCCGGCCTGCGTCCCTTTTCGGCGAGGACCACCGGCCGCTCGGCCTCCACCGCCGCCGCATCGATCCGCGCGCGCGACATCATCTCGGCGAGGACATGGAGGCTGGCATCGAGACTGGCGCGATCGGCATGGGGCAGATCGAGTTGATAGACGGTGTCGGTCGCGCTGGTGCGCGCATTGCTGTCGCTGCCGAAGCTGGCGCCGAGCCGCTGCCAGATTTGCCGCGCTTCGCGGTCCGGGAAGCTCTCCGTGCCCCGGAACAGCATATGCTCCAGGAAATGCGCCCAGCCGCGCTCCGTATCTTCCTCGTGCAGCGCGCCCGCGTCGATCCGGATGCGGATCGACACCTGGCCGGCGGGCAGCGCGTTGCGGCGCACGGCGTAGCGCAGGCCGTTGGGCAAGGTGCCGAAACGCCAGGCGGGATCGGGCGCGATATCGCTGCCACGATAAAGCCAGCCGGCATCGCCGCGCTCGGCGACGGAGGGCGCCATCGCCGGCTGGGCGGAGAGCGGCGCGGCGAGGAGCAGGAGGGCGGCAAAAGCCGATCGGATCGGGTTCATCGCGGCCTTTGTGGGTCCGCAAGGCCCAAATGTCGAGCATCGCCGCCGTGCATTTCGGATTGTGTGCGACGGCGCTTCGCCCTTATGAGCGGGGCGCCCCACGGAGAATCCCATGCGTATCCCATCGCTTACCCTGTTTCTGGCGCCGCTCGTCGCGCTTTCGTGCCCCCTTTCCGCCCAGGAGCTCGGCGCCCCCACCGCGACCCCGGAAGAAGTGCTGGGCCAGATGGACCAGGCCGCTTCGGAGGCCGAGATGGCGCGGCTGATCGCCGCCGCCGCGGCCTTTCCGCTCGGTTCGATCGACAATCCGGTCCGGGTCGGCGGGCCGCAGGGCGAGCGCGCCTATCTCGCCCGCCTGCGCTGCGCGGACGGCGCCGCGCCCGGGATCGGCGCGCGCGTCGATGCGGGCGTGGGCGCGTTCGGCACGGTGACGGCGGCCTATCCGCTCGCCTGCGGCGGCACGACGCGCCGCATCGTGTTCGACATGTATCATGCCGAACATGCCGAGGATCGCGCGCCGCCGGGCTTCGCGATCGGCGGCTGACCGCCGCGATGCGAACATGGCTGCGACGGCTGGGGACGGCTCTGCTGTTCGCGGCGGTCGCGGCCTGCTTCGCGCCCACCTTGGTCCCGCCCTTCCTGGACCGGATCTATTATCGCGGCCCGGCGAGCGACCATTTCGACGGCGCGCGCTTCCGCAATCTCGAGCCCGATCCGCCGCGCCGGTCCCGGCCCGGCGGCTTCCTGCGCAGCATGGTGACTTCCGACGAGCGCGCCCGCTGGCCGGACAGCGCGCCGGTCACGCCCACTGTTCCGCCCCAACGGGTGGAGGAGGACGCGATGCGCGTCACCTGGATCGGCCATGCCACCGTGCTGGTGCAGACGGCCGGGCTCAACATCCTCACCGATCCGATCTGGTCGGACCGCGCCTCGCCCTTCTCCTTCGCGGGGCCGCGACGCGCGCGGGCGCCGGGCGTGCGCTTCGACGATCTGCCGAAGATCGATCTCGTCCTCGTCAGCCACAATCATTACGATCATCTGGATCTGGCGACCCTGCGCCGGCTCTGGGAGCGGGACCGGCCGACGATCGTCACCAGCCTCGGCAACGACACGATCCTGCGCCGCGCCGGCATCGACGTGCAGGCGCGCGACTGGGGCGGGCGCGTCACGCTGGGCGACCGCACGCAAGTGATCGTCGAGCGCAACCATCATTGGAGTTCGCGCTGGTTCGTCGATCGCAACCGGGCGCTCTGGTCCGCCTTCACGGTCCTGACGCCGTCGGGCAACATCTTCTTCGTCGGCGACACCGGCTGGGGCGGCGGGGCCTGGGTGCGGGAGGCGGCGCGGCGCGGCCCGTTCCGGCTCGCGATCATCCCGATCGGCGCCTACGAGCCGCGCGATTTCATGCGCGCCAACCATATCGACCCCGCCGAAGCGGTGGAAATGTTCGAGATTCTGCGGCCCGAACGCGCGATCGGCGTCCATTGGGGCACGTTCCAGCTCAGCTTCGAGGACATCGACGCGCCGCGCCTGGAGCTGGCGGCCCGGCTGCGCGCCCGGCACATCGCGCCGGAACGGTTCGTGACCCTCGAAGCGGGCGAATCGCTGGACGTGCCGATGCCCGTATCTCGCTAATCGCGCGTTCACCGCTTTTCCGCTACATTGCGCTTCCCGCCCGACATCCTATCTAGGGCGCGAAGGGACATTCGAATGAGCGACGACAACCGCACGCCGGACAAGGATCCGGGCAATGCCTGGATGAAAAGCCTGCTGATCTGGGCAGGCATCCTGCTCGGCGTGGTGTTGTTCGTGCAGGTCGCGGGTGGCGGCGCGAGCCGCCCGGCCGACGCGATCGCCTATTCCGATTTCCTCAACCGGGTCGAGGAAGGCTCGGTCAAGCAGGTGGTGATCGGCAAGGAGACGATCTCCGGCCGGCTGACCAATAACGAGACCTTCCGCACCAACACGCCGCCCTCCGATCCGCAGCTCGTTCAGCGGCTGCGCGACCGCGGCGTCTCCTTCGCCGCCGAGCCGGAGCAGCAGACGTCGCTGTGGATGTACATCCTCATCCAGTCGCTGCCCTTCCTGCTGATCCTCGGCATCGCCTTCTTCGTGATGCGCCAGATGCAGAAGAATGCGGGTTCCGGTGCGATGGGCTTCGGCCGTTCCAAGGCGAAATTGCTGACCGAGAAGCATGGCCGCGTCACCTTCGACGACGTGGCCGGCATCGACGAGGCGCGCGAGGAGCTTCAGGAGATCGTCGAATTTCTGAAGGATCCGTCGAAATTCGCGCGTCTGGGCGGCAAGATTCCGAAGGGCGCCTTGCTGGTCGGCTCGCCCGGCACCGGCAAGACGCTTCTGGCGCGCGCCATCGCCGGAGAGGCGAACGTGCCTTTCTTCACCATTTCCGGCTCCGACTTCGTGGAGATGTTCGTCGGCGTCGGCGCGAGCCGCGTGCGCGACATGTTCGAGCAGGCGAAGAAGAACGCGCCCTGCATCGTCTTCATCGACGAGATCGACGCGGTCGGCCGCCATCGCGGCGCGGGCCTGGGCAACGGCAATGACGAGCGCGAGCAGACGCTGAACCAGCTGCTCGTCGAAATGGACGGCTTCGAAGCGAACGAAGGCATCATCATCATCGCCGCGACCAACCGGCCCGACGTGCTCGATCCGGCGCTGCTGCGCCCGGGCCGCTTCGACCGCCAGGTCGTCGTGCCCCGCCCGGATATCGAAGGGCGCCAGAAGATACTCGACGTCCATATGAAGAAGACGCCGCTCGCGCCGGACGTCGATCCGCGCACGATCGCGCGCGGCACGCCGGGCTTCTCGGGTGCCGATCTCGCCAATCTCGTCAACGAGGCCGCGCTCCTCGCCGCGCGCAAGGGCAAGCGCCTGGTCGCGATGAAGGAGTTCGAGGAGGCCAAGGACAAGGTCATGATGGGCGCCGAGCGCAAATCCATGGTCATGACCGAGGAAGAGAAGAAGGCGACCGCCTATCACGAGGCCGGCCACGCCCTCGTCTCGCTCCATGTCGACGGCTGCGACCCGCTGCACAAGGTGACGATCATCCCGCGCGGCCGCGCGTTGGGCGTCACCTGGAACCTGCCGGAGCGCGACCGTTATTCGATGAGCATGAAGCAGATGAAGGCGCGGCTCGCGCTCTGCTTCGGCGGCCGCATCGCCGAGCAGCTCATCTACGGCAAGGACGCGCTCAACACCGGTGCGTCCAACGATATCCAGCAGGCCACCGACATGGCCCGCGCGATGGTGATGGAATATGGCATGAGCGAGAAGCTCGGCTGGCTGCGCTACCGCGACAACCAGGAGGAGGTTTTCCTCGGCCACAGCGTCGCCCGCTCGCAGAGCGTTTCGGAGGAAACCTCGCGGCTGATCGACCAGGAAGTACGCCGCCTGATCGAGGAGGCCGAGGGCCGCGCGCGGCAGGTGCTGACCGACAATATCGACCAGTTGCACAAGCTCGCCGGCGCCTTGCTGGAATATGAGACGCTGACCGGCGAGGAATCGAAGCGGGCGATCAAAGGCGAGGATATCGGCCGCGAGAATCCGGCCGATCGCCCGTCCGCGACGCCGATCACCGGCTCGACCATCCCGAGCACCCGCCGCCCGCGCGGCGGCATCGGCGGACCGGCCCCGCAGGGCGCCTGAACAACCGGCATGGCCGCGATAAAAAGGGCCGCGTGATTTCGCGGCCCTTTTCCTGTCGTCAGCCCAGCGCGCCGATGCCGAGCAGCAGCACGAAGAAGAAACCGGCGATATAGAAGCAGAAATTGACGAGAAGGACGGTGCGGACCAGCGCGCCGAACCAGCCCAGCTCATAGGCCTGCTTGAGCTGGCGATACATATGGATGGGCGGAATGAAGACGCCCGCCGTGCCGATGATGGCGACATGCACGCCGGCGAAGCCCAGCACGGTCAGCACCACCGCCAGCAGCGACATGAAGGCCAGCGAATAGGTCACGAACACGGTGTGGTCGTAGAACCGGAAACGGCGCGTCCAGAAGAAAAGCGCCCAGACGAACGGCACGGACATCGGGATCAGCAGCCAGGAGAATTTGTAGCCGTTCGTCTGCAGCTTGTAGAGCGCGAGGCTCGGATTCTCGTTGACCTTCTGGAGGCCCTTGTCGAGGCGTTTCCAGCCGGTCGTCGCCATGTTCAGGTTGACGGCGCTGAAGCCGCCGTCGCTCCGCACCCGCTCCAGCGACTGGCGGCTTTCCTCGAGCTGGACAATCCGCTCATCCAGCCGCGCGATGCGTTCCCGTCGCCGTTCGTTGCGCTCCGGCCGGGCTCCGCTGGCGAGCGCCGCCGCGAGTTCCCCCCGCCGCTCCCGTGCCTCCGTCAGGTCGGAATTGATCGCGTTGCTGGCGATTTCCAGGCTCTGTCCGGTGTTGGTCAGGCCCGCACCCAGATTGCTGAGCGACAGGCCGTAAATCTGGAGTACCGCGAACATCAGGAAGATGGCGAACAGGAACATGCCGAGCGGCGAGACGAACCTGGCGCGCTCGCCATGGACGTAGCGCCGGGTGAGATCGCCCGGGCGCCAGGCGAGCAGCGGCAAGGTACGCCAGAATTTGCCGTCGAGATGCAGGATGCCGTGGATCAGATCGTGGCCGATCGCGGAGATGGTGCGGTGGAGATGCGCCTTCTGGCCGCACATCCGGCAATAGGGGCCGGTCAGCTCAGCGCCGCAATTGAGGCAGGTGCCGTCGCCTTCCTCGGCATGTTCGCCCGCTTCGGGCTCGGCCGTGCGGGCGAGCATGCCGCCCGTGACCGCGTCTCCGACCCCTTCGATCCCGCTCATCGGCGCTGTTATGGCGAAGCGAAACGGTGGCGTCGAGACCGTTCGCATGCACGGATGCGCATGCTATCGCGCGAACATGACGCTCACCGGCCTGCTCGGCGGTTCCTTCAATCCGGCCCATCGCGGCCATCGCGCGCTCAGCCTCGGCGTACTCGACCGCTTGGGGCTGGACGAGGTCTGGTGGCTGGTGTCGCCCGGCAATCCGCTGAAGCCGGCCAAGGGCATGGCGCCGTTCGCCGCGCGCTTCGCCTCGGCCCGGCGGATGGCCCGCCGCGCGCCGATCCGCGTCACCGCGATCGAGGCGGAACTGGGCACGCGCTACACCGTCGATACGCTCGCCGCCTTGATCCGCCGCTTTCCGGACCGCCGCTTCGTCTGGCTGATGGGCGCGGACAATCTCGCCCAGTTCCACCGCTGGCGCGACTGGCGCAAGATCGCCGCGATGGTCCCGATTGCCGTCATCGCCCGTCCGGGTTATGATGCGCGCGCCCAGAAGGCGCCCGCCATGGGCTGGCTGCGGCGGTTCGTCCGCCCCGCGGCCGAGGTTCGGAACCGGACGTGTTGGAGATTGCCGTCGCTCGTGCTGCTTGACCTGCCGCCCGACCCGACTTCAGCGACCGCCATCCGCGCCGCCGATCCCGATTGGCACGAAAGCGTCATCGAAACGTTTCAATATCAAGGTCTTCGCGACGGCGTGACGCGCCGGAAACTCGCGGAGCCGCGCAAGCAAAGGAGGCAATTTGCCCGCTAACAAACCCGCTCCGCAGACCGGCGGAGCCGATGAACAGGCCGAGGCGCTGCATGACCTCGTGCTTCGTTCCCTCGACGACGACAAGGCGCTCGACGTCGTTTCCATTCCGCTGGGCGGCAAATCCAACATCGCCGATTACATGGTGATCGCGAGCGGCAACTCGACCCGGCAGGTCGCCTCGATGGCGCAGAAGCTGACCGAGCGGATCAAGCGCGACCTCGGCCGCGCCGCGCGGGTCGAAGGACTGCCGGTCGCCGACTGGGTGCTGATCGACGCGGAGGACGTGATCGTCCACCTGTTCCGCCCGGAAGTGCGCAGCTTCTACAATCTCGAGCGGATGTGGGCGTTCGAGGACGGTGCCGCGCCGGCGACGGCGGCCAGCTGACCGTCCCTTGCTGCTTCATATCGTCGCACGGGGAAAGATCGGGCGCGGGCCCGAGGCCGATCTCGTCGAACGCTATGCGAAGCGCATCGCCTGGCCGGTGAAGTTCACCGAGCTGCCCGACGCGGGCGGCAAAATGCCCGAGCCGGCGCCGAACGGCGTCACCATCCTCCTCGACGAGACAGGCGAGCAGCTCTCCTCGATGGCGCTGGCTCGCCGCCTCGAACGCTGGCGCGACGAGGGCCGCCGCGAGGCGCGCTTCCTGATCGGCGCGGCCGACGGCTTCGGCGATGCCGAGCGGGCCGGCGCGGACCTGCTGCTCGCCTTCGGCAGCGCGACCTGGCCGCATCTCCTCGCCCGGGCGATGCTCGCGGAACAATTGTTCCGCGCGACGAGCATCCTTGCGAACCATCCCTATCATCGGGAAGGATAAGGCATGCGCGGGCTCCCCTTGCTCATTCTCGCCGCATTGGCCGCCGCCGGGGTCGCGGCGCACGCGGCGCGCGGCGGCGATGCCGGGGCGCTGGCCCAGGCCAAGCGCGAGGCGGCGCAGGCCAATGATCGCGCGCGCGCGCTCGAGGATCGCGCCCGCACCGCCACCGACGCCGCCGAGCGTGCCCGTGCCGAGAGCGCGACCCTGGCGGCGCGGATCGAGGCGGCGGAGGCGGATCTCACCGCCGCCGAGCGGCGGATCGTCGTCATCGAAGCGCTGCGCAGCGCCCAGCGCGCCCGCCTCGCCGAGCGCCAGCAGCCGCTGATGCGGCTCACCGGCGCCCTGCAGACGATGGCGCGCCGTCCCGCCGCGCTCGCCCTGGTCCAGCCCGGCTCGGTCGGCGACACCGTTCATGTCCGCGCGCTGCTCGAGGCCGCCCTGCCCGAAATCCGCCGCCGCACCGCCGATCTGCGCGCCGAGGTCGATCGCGCCAACGCGCTGCGCGACGGGCTGGGGGCGGCGCGGACCGAGCTGCTCGCCAGCCGCGAGACGCTCCGGGCGCGCCGGGTCGAGCTGGCCGCGTTCGAAGCGCGCGAGCGGGCGCGTTCCTCCGCCTTGTCCGGGCTCGCGCTGACCGAATCGGATCGCGCGCTGGCCTTCGACGAAGAAGCGCATGCCTTGGCCCGGCGGATCGGTGCCGGCGCCTATCGCGCCCGCTTGAGCGCCGAGCTCGGCGCGCTCCCGGGCCCGGTGCCGCGCCCCGGTGCGGCCCCGGAACGCGCCGCCGCCGCGATCCCCTATCGCCTGCCAGTCGCCGGTCGGCTCGTCACGGGAGTCGGCGAGATTTCGGACGGCGGCGTCCATTCGCGCGGCCTCACTTTCGAAACCGCGGCGGGCGCGGAAATCGTGGCGCCGGCCAACGGGCGGGTGGCCTATGCCGCGCCGTTCCGCGGCTACGGGCAGGTCGTGATCCTCGATCATGGCCGGGGCTGGACGAGCGTGATCACCGATCTCGGCCGGCTCGATGTCGCGGCCGGCGCCAATGTCGGGCGGGGCGACCGGATCGGCCGCGCCGGCGCGGGCAACGCACCGCAGGTGACCGTCGAGTTGCGCCGGGAGGGGCGCCCGGTGCCGATCGCGCGGCTGATTTCCGGCTAATCGTTCA
Organism: Sphingomonas sp.; assembly: GCA_019635535.1. NCBI lineage: Bacteria > Pseudomonadati > Pseudomonadota > Alphaproteobacteria > Sphingomonadales > Sphingomonadaceae > Sphingomonas > Sphingomonas sp. The sequence continues at coordinate 221,130 of JAHBZH010000001.1, read as the reverse complement.
TCGCGCGTTGCTTTTCGCGGGCATAGAAACGCGGTAATAGCCGCGAAATCCGTTCAATAGGACCCCTTATGGCCAACGATCTCATCCGCTCCCTGGGCCTGGTCGGCGCCGTCGCCTTCATCCCGGCGACCACCGCCGCGCTCGCCCAGGTCGATGTCGCCTCCTATCGGGAGATCGACCAGTTCATGAGCGTGCTGGAACGGGTGAAGGCCGATTATGTCGATCAGGTCGACGACGCGACCCTGATCCGCGGCGCGATCGACGGCATGCTGGCCAGCCTCGATCCGCACAGCTCCTATCTCGACGCGCGCGGCTTCCGCAGCCTGATGACCACCACGGACGGCAATTATGGCGGGCTCGGCCTCACCGTCACGATGGAGGACGGGGCCGTGAAGGTGATCGCCGCCACGCGCGGGACGCCGGCCGACCAGGCCGGAATCAAGGCCGGCGATTTCATCACGCATATCGACGGGCAGCTCTTCTTCGGCGGCACGCTCGACGAGGCGGTCGAGCGGATGCGCGGAGCCCCCGGGACGAGCGTGCGCATAACCGTCGTCCGCCCCGGCCGCGATCGCCCGTTCGATGTGAACATCACGCGCGCGATCATCGATATCCCGGCCGTGCGGTCCGAGGTCCGCGACCGGATCGGCGTGCTCACCGTCACCACCTTCAACCGCAACACCACGGAAGCGACCCGCCGCGCCATGGCCGACATCCGCCGCGAGCTGGGCGGCGAGCCGCTGGGCTGGGTGCTCGACATGCGCTCCAATCCCGGCGGACTGCTCGACCAGGCGGTCGGGCTCGCCGACCTGTTCCTCGAGCGGGGCGAGATCGTCTCGCAGCGCGGCCGGCGGCGGACCGACATCGAGCGTTATTATGCCCGTCCGGGCGACGAGGCGCATGGCGCGCCGGTGATCGTGCTGGTCGATGCCGGCACCGCTTCGGCTTCGGAAATCGTCGCCGGGGCGCTGCAGGAGCATCGCCGCGCGATCGTGATGGGCGAGCGCACCTTCGGCAAGGGCTCGGTGCAGACGCTCGTGCCGCTCGGTCGGGGGGAGACCGCGCTGCGGCTCACCACGGCACGCTATTATACGCCGTCGGGCCGCTCCGTGCAGGAGGGCGGCATTTCGCCCGATATCGTCGTGCCGCAGCTGTCCGATCCCGATTATCGCTCGCGCAACCGGGTGCGCGAATCCGATTTGAGGCGCCATCTCGTCAACGAGGCGGGGGTGCGCGACGAGCTGATCCAGGACGACGGCCGGCCCGATCCGCGCTTCGCCGCCACCGCCGAGGAGCTGGAGCAGCGCGGCATCGAGGATTATCAGCTCCATTACGCGCTGCAGACGATCGCGCGGCTGGACCGGGTCCAGACCGCCGCCGCGCCCGCCCGCACCGCCAGCCGCTGAGCGGAGCGATGGCGAGCCAGGCTCCCGCCGCCCCGGCACCGGGATCGCTCGGCCTGGCCAGGCTGATCGCATTCGCCGTTCCGGCAGGGTTGCTCGCGGGCGCTTACGGGTTCCAGCATATCGGCGGATTGCCGCCCTGCGAGATGTGCTATTGGCAGCGCTGGGCGCATATGGCCGCGCTCGGCTTCGCCGCCGCCGCCTTCACCGGCGGGCGGCTGCCGGATCGCGGCCGGTCCTTCGTCTGGCTGGCGGCGCTCGCCATCCTCGCGAGCGGCGGCATCGGCGCTTATCATGCCGGCGTGGAGGCCGGCATCTTCACCGGCCTCACGCAGTGCACCTCGACGCTCGGCGGCGGATCGCCGGAGGACCTGCTGAAGCAGATCATGTCCGCGCCATTGATTCGCTGCGATCAGGTGCCCTGGTCGCTGTTCGGCATCTCGATGGCGGGCTGGAATGCGATCCTTTCCATACTTGGCGCGTTGACGGTGTTATGGCTGAGCCTGAAGCGAAATCCTGTCAGGGGCTGACGCCCGCCTGGCGGCCAGGGGACGCGCGGCCCGATGCCGCGTCGATGCTGCGCGTCGATCAGGCCGGCGAATATGGCGCGACCCGCATCTATGCCGGCCAGCTCGCCGTGCTGGGCGAAGGCCATCCCGCCTCCCGCCTGATCGCGCGCATGGCGACGCAGGAGCGACGCCATCTGACGCATTTCGACGCCATGCTGGCCGCCCGCGGCGTCCGCCCCACCGTGCTGCAGCCGTTCTGGCGTGTCGCCGGCCATGCGCTGGGCGCCGCCACCGCCCTCATCAGCCCGCAGGCGGCGATGGCCTGCACCGCCGCCGTCGAGGACGAGATCGACCAGCATTATTCCGAGCAACTCGCGCAGCTCGGCGATGGCGATCCCGCCTTTTCGGAGGCGATCGCCGAGTTCCAGGCCGACGAGCGCGAGCATCGCGACGCGGCGATCGAAGCTGGCGCCGAAGACAGCTTCGGCTATCCTGTGCTCTATTCCGCGATCCGGGCCGGTTGCCGCCTCGCGATCGAATTGTCGAAGAGGATCTGACCGATGCGCTACGCCCTATTGGCCTTGCCGGCCGCCCTGATCGCGATGCCCGCTCTGGCGCAGGGCGATGCGGAGCCACGGGTCAGCCAGGTCATCATCTATGGCGACGATCCCTGCCCGGAAAGCGGCGACCCCGACGAGATCACGGTCTGTGCCCGCCTGCCGGAGGACGAACGTTTCCGCATCCCCGACAATCTGCGTAACGATCCCAACAGCCCGTCCAACCAGAGCTGGGCGCGCCGTGCCACCGAATTGTCCTATGTCGGCCGCACCGGCACGGAAAGCTGTTCGACGGTCGGTGCCGGCGGCTGGACCGGATGCTTCAACGAGCTGGTCCGTCAGGCCCGCGCCGAACGCGCCACCGACGAGCGGATCAACTGGAACCAGCTGATCGATCAGGCACGGCAGGAACGCCTGCGGCGCCAGGAGCAGCAGATCCTGGAGGAAGGCCGCGAGGAGGAACGCCGCGAGGCCGGTATTCCGCCCGAATGATCTTGCGCCCGTCGCGCCGATCCCGCAGCTAGACACCATACAGGGGAGGGGCGCGATGAAGGACGACGAACGAACCGGGCTGCGCCGCGACATCGGCTTCACCGGCTCCGCCTTCCTGTCCTTCAACGGTATCGTCGGCGCGGGCATCTTTGCGCTGCCGGCGACGCTCCATCTCCAGTTCGGCAATTTCAGCCCCTGGCTGTTCCCGATCTTCGGGCTGCTGGTGCTTATCTTCGCGCTGCCCTTTGCGCGCCTTGCCAGCCTGTTTTCCGGTACCGGCGGGCCCGTCCTCTACGCGGCGCCCTTCGGGCCGCTCGTGGCGTTCCAGACCGGCTGGCTCTACTATCTGGCGAAGGTCACGTCGCTCGCCGCCAACGCGCATGTGTTCGCGACTTATGCGGCATGGCTGTGGGCGCCGCTGGGCGGGCCCGTCGGGCGGATCGTCACCGTCGTGGTGCTGATCGCCTCGCTGGCGTCGATCAATGTGGCAGGCATCAGGCGGGCGATCCAGGCGATCGACATCATGACCCTGCTCAAGGCGCTGCCGCTGCTCGCCTTGGCGATCTGGGGACTGGCCAGCGCGCCGTCGCTTCCCGCGCCCGGGCCGCCGCCGGCTTTCTCCGCGATCGAGGCGGCGGCGCTGCTCATTCTCTATGCTTTCATTGGCTTCGAGAACGGCGTGGTGCCGGCGGGGGAGACGCGCGACCCGGGCCGCACGATCCCGCGCGCGATGATCGGCACGATCGTCGCCACGGTCATGCTCTACTTCGTCGTGCAGCTCGCTTACGTATCGGTGATGCCCGCCGGCGGGGAACCGGACGCGCCACTGGCCGCCTTCGCCGAGATCCTGATCGGACCGGCGGGGGCGATCCTGCTGGCGCTGATCGCGATGATGTCGGTCGCGGGCAATCTCACCGGCAATCTCGCCAGCTCGCCGCGCGTGACCTTCGCGATGGCGGAAGGCGGAATGCTGCCGCGCTGGTTCGGCGCCATCAGCGCGCGTTATGCCACGCCCGCCAATTCCATCATGTTCCTGGCGGCGGTCGCGATCGCGCTGGCGGTGAGCGGCAGCTTCGTCTGGCTGGCGGTGGTGAGCACGCTGGCGCGGATGATCGTCTATGCGGTCAGCATCGCGGCGTTGCCGGCGGCGCAGCGGCGCTGCGGCGTGGCGGGTGGTGCCGGAATGATGATTCTGATGGTGGCCGGGCTCGCGGTGTGCGGCTGGGTCGCCCTGCAATCGGCCTGGACGTCCTGGGCGATGCTGGGCGGGCTGCTGGCGCTCGGCCTCGTGCTCAGCCTGATCGCGCGGCGTCAGGCCGGTTCCAGTTCCGCCGGCTGAGTTTCGGCGATCCAGCCGCCGCCGAGCACCCGATCGCCATCGTAGATCACCGCCGCCTGGCCGGGCGCGACGCCATATTCGGGTGCGTCGAACAGCACGCGGTCGCCCTCCAGCCGCGCGGCCGCAGGCCGGGCGAGCGAGCGGACCTTGACGGTCAGCCCGTCGCGCTGCGCCTCGCCCAGCCAGTTGACGCCGTCGAGCCGCGCGGCGCGCACCGCCAGCGCCGCCTTCGGGCCGACGACGACGCGCTGATGCTCCGGCTCCAGCCGGAGCACGTAGAGCGGCTCGGCCTGCCCGCCGAGCTCCAGCCCGCGGCGCTGGCCGACGGTGAAGTGGATGAGGCCCCGATGCGCGCCCAGCACGCGCCCCTCCCGGTCGACGATCTCGCCGGGCCGCGCCGTCTCGGGCCGCACTTCCTTCACGACCCGCGCATAATCGCCGTCGGGGACGAAGCAGATGTCCTGGCTGTCCGGCTTGTCGGCGACGGTCAGCGCCAGCTCGCGGGCCAGCTCGCGCACCATCGGCTTGGGCAGGCCGCCGAGCGGGAAGCGCAGGAAATCGAGCTGGTCGCGGGTGGTGGCGAACAGGAAATAGCTCTGGTCGCGCGCCGGATCGACGGCGCGGCGCAGCTCCGGCCCGCCCGGGCCGACGAGGCGGCGGACATAATGGCCGGTGGCGAGGCAATCGGCGCCGAGCTCGCGGGCGAAGGCGAGCAGGTCGGTGAACTTCACTCCCTGGTTGCACGAGATGCACGGCACAGGGGTGCGACCGCGCGCATATTCGTCGGCGAAGCGGTCGATCACGCTGTCCTTGAAGCGGCTGGCATAATCGAGGACATGATGGGCGAAGCCGAGCCGGTCGGCGACAGCGCGGGCGTCGTGGATGTCGCGTCCCGCGCAGCAGCTCCTGGCGCGCGCCGCCGCCCCGCCCTGATCATAGAGCCGGAGCGTCACCCCGATCACCTCGGCGCCGCTCTTATGTGCGAGCGCGGCCACGACGGAGCTGTCGACGCCACCCGACATGGCGACGACGATCCGCGCGCCCTTCGCCGGGCGACCGAGCTGGAAATCCGCGTCCATCGCGGCGCTAGATAGGGTGCCTGGGCGCCGAAGCCCACCCCCGCCTTGCTTTACCGCCTCTTCACTCTCTTTCGATAGGGAGGGGGCGATGGAGATGAATCATCCCCCCAGGACGGAGCATGAGGATGCGCCGCTCGACCATGCGGTGCTTCTCGCGGCGCTGGCCGCCGCGCGCGCGGCAGGCGTCGCCGCGAAGGCCGGGCAGGGCGCGCCGCCCGCGCCGGTCGAGGAAGATCCGATCACTGAAATTCTGCTTGCCGGCCCGGGCTGGCGGCGGGCGCTGAACGCGCAACAGGGCTGCTTCAACCGTGCTGAAGCGGAGCGTCGCCCGTGATTCCCGCAGCTCCCCTCTTTACCGTTGATTCACCCTCTTCACCGACATGTTTACCGTCGCATTTTAGCGTTCCTTCAATGCTCTGGAGGTACCGGGGGGAATGTGGCGGCGTCGATCGCCGAACCGTGTGTTTCGTTCTGAGGTACGAATGATCGAGAACCAGAAAATCCGTCCCGCCCAGGTGATCGGACCGCTCGGCGAGCCGTTGACGCTCGATTCGCTGCCGCCGCCGTCGACGACGCGCTGGGTCGTGCGCCGCAAGGCCGAGGTGGTGTCCGCGGTCAATGGCGGGCTGCTGTCCGTGGACGAAGCGTGCGAACGCTACAGCCTCAGCCTCGAGGAATTCGCCGGCTGGCAGCGCGCCGTCGACCGGTCCGGCATGCCGGGCCTCCGCGTCACGCGCATCCAGCATTACAAGACGCTCTACGAGCGCCAGCAGAAATATTGATGGATTCCCCCTTCCGGCGTCACGCCGGAAGCGTACACTCCTTCGTGCCGCGCCGAATCCGGCGGGCAGGAACAAGACCGCCGTTGGCGCGTCTTAGCAACGGGTCGCCGCAACGGGCTTCAGGTCGCCGGCGCCGAAAACAGGAGGAGGGAAGCCATGCTCTGGACCATCGTGATCTGGGTTGTTCTTGGCGGGATCATCGGCTGGCTGGCCAGCATCGTGATGCGAACCGACGCGCAGCAAGGGATTTTGCTTAATGTCGTCGTCGGTGTCGTGGGCGCTTTCATCGGAGGCCTGATCTTCTATCGCGGCGTGATCGTCGAGCCGACTGGCTTCCAGCCGTTCCTCGTCGCGTTGATCGGCGCCATCATCCTGCTGGCGATCGTCAATCTGGTCCGTCGCGGCAGCGTCCGCTGAGGGCGTCCGACGCGGCAGGAATGAGGGCCGCCCCATTCGGGCGGCCCTTTTGTTCTATTCCAGCTCGAAGCTCACCGTCAGGCTGACGCTCAGCACCTGCTCGCCGGGCTCGATCCGGGTCGATTCGGCGGCGTCGGCCGCCTGCATCCGCAGGACCGGCGCCGGCGGCATCTGCGTCCCGCCGCCTTCGCTGACGACGAGGATGCGGACCACGCGCATGCCGAGCGCGCGGGCATAGAGATCGGCGCGGGCGCGGGCGTTGGCGATCGCGGCGGTGCGCGCCTCGTCAAGCGCCGCTTCCGGCCGGTCGATCCCCAGTATCGGCCCGTTGATCTGGTTGGCGCCCTCGGCGACCAGCGCGTCGAGGATGCGGCCGCTCGCCGCGATGTCGCGGAAACGGACATTGACCTGGTTCGAGGCACGATAGCCGACGAGCTGGGGCGGCTGATTCTCCTGATAGCGATATTCGGGATGGAGGCTGACATTGCTGGTCTGGATGTCGCGCGCGGCGATGCCGGCGCGCTCCAGCGCCCGGCGCACCGACGCCATGCGCGTCGCATTCTGCCGGATCGCCTCGACCGCGCTGGGCGCCTGGGTGACGACGCCGGCGCTGATCGTGACGATGTCCGGCACGCGGCGCACCTCGCCGGTCGCGACGACATCGAGGCGGGTACCGGCGATCGGCCGCGCGGCGGCGTCCTGCGCGGAGGCGGGCACGGCGACCGGCACGGCCGCCACGGCCAGCAGGGAAGCGGTGATAAGGGGGCGAATCATGCAACACTCCTGAACACGAAGCCGCCCGATGCGGCCTCGTGCTCTCCTAACGCGACAGCCGCTTCATCGTTGCTGAACCGGTCCGAAAGCCTGCGTTCAGCGCCTGACCAGCCGATAGGCGAACAGGATGAGCATGGCGCCGACGATCGCCGCGATGAAGCCGGCGCCCTCGCCGGCCCGATACCAGCCGATCTGCTGCCCCAGGAAGCCGGCGACCAGCGCGCCGCCGATGCCGAGCGCGATCGTGACCAGGCAACCGCCCGGGTCGCGGCCCGGCATCAGCGTCTTGGCGATCGCGCCGGCGATCAGGCCGATCAGGATCCATGCCACCCAGCCATAATCGGCAAGATATTCGCTCATCGTCTCGATCTCCCTTGCGATGGGCCGTGCGCGGCCCTGAATCCCTCATTCATCAATGGTAAAGGGCGGCAAGTGGTTGTAAAGGCACGGCGCATGTCGGCGTTGGGGCGCGGCCTGTTTTTCCGGCTTGTTACGGGTGATATATTCGGATAATACAGCGCGGCATTCAGCTATGTGGCCGCATGGCCCGAGTGGGGACGATGAAAGCGATGAATTTCGAGTCGAGCAAATGGCGCCGCGAGGCGCTCGACGATGTCGTGGTGGACGAGGAGACGCTGGCGCGCCGCCGCCGCAACCGCCGTATCATCATTGCCGCCGTGGTTCTGCTGCTGCTCGCAATCGCCGGCCTGTTCGCGTTCGGCGGCGGTGGCGAAAAGGCGGCCGCGCCGAAGGGCGATGCCGGCCAGCAATTGCCGGCCGTCACCGTCATGGTCCCGGGGCGGCAGGACATCGTCGCGATGATTTCCGCCACCGGCTCGCTGTCCGCGCGCCGCGACATGCCGGTCGGCGTGCCCGGCGAGGGCGGGCAGGTGGTGCGCGTGCTCGCCGAGCCCGGCCAGTGGGTCCGCGCCGGCCAGACGCTCGCCGTGATCGATCGCCAGGTCCAGTCGCAGGAAGCGGCGCAGCTCGCCGCCCAGATCGAAGTGAACCGCGCCGATCTGAGGCTTGCGGAGAACGAATTGCAGCGCGCCCAGGCATTGCTGCCGCGCGGCTTCATCAGCCAGGCCGATCTCGATCGCCGCCGCGCGACCCGCGATGCCGCCGCCGCGCGCGTGCGCGTCGCCGAGGCGCAATTGGGCGCGGCCCGCGCCCGGATCGGCCGGCTCGACGTCCGTGCCCCGACCGCCGGCCTCATCCTCGATCGCAACATCGAGGCCGGACAGGTGGTGAGCGCCGGTTCCGGCTGGGTCTTCCGCATGGCGCAGGGCGGCGAAATGGAGCTGCGCGCGCGCCTGTCGCAGAACGATCTCGCACGGCTGAGCCCCGGCGTGCCCGCGACCGTGACGCCGGTCGGTTCGGATCAGAGCTATCAGGGCACGGTCTGGCAGGTCGCGCCGGTCGTCGATCCGCAGACCCGCCAGGGCGAAGCGCGCATCCTGGTGCCGTACAATCGCGACCTTCGGCCCGGCGGCTTCGCCAGCGCCGAGATCCGCGCCGGTTCGGTGACGGCGCCACTGCTGCCGGAATCGGCGGTGCAGAGCGATACGCGGGGCAATTTCGTCTATGTCATCGGCGAGAACGACACGATCGTCCGGCGCGATGTCCAAATCGGCGAAGTCAGCGACCGCGGCATGGCGATCGTTTCCGGGCTGGAGGGCAATGAGCGGGTCGTCGAATCGGCCGGTGCCTTCCTCAATCCGGGCCAGCGGGTCCGCCCCGAAGTGCATCGCCAACAGGCGCGGCGCTGAGCCGGCGCCGGACATTGAAGTGAATCAGGAACACGGGACACGTCGATGAACTTCCGCAACATCTCGGCCTGGTCGATCCGCAATCCGGTGCCGCCGCTCGTCTTGTTCATGTTCCTGACGCTCGCCGGGATCATCAGCTTCATGCAGATGGAGGTGCAGAACGATCCGGACATCGAATTCCCGATCGTCATAGTCTCCATCTCGCAGCCCGGCGCGGCGCCGTCGGAACTTGAGACGCAGGTCACCCAGCGCGTCGAGGCGGCGGTCCGCTCGCTCACCGGCATCGACGAGATCAATTCCTGGATCGGCGAGGGCAATTCCACCACCGTCATCCAGCTCGATATCGGTACGCCGATCGATCGCGCGGTCAACGACGTGCGCGATGCGATCACCCAGATCAGGGGCGATCTGCCCGACGGCATCCTGGAACCCCAGATCCGGCGCGAGGACACGTCGGGCAACACGATCGCCAGCTATGCCGTGCTGTCCACCGAAATGACGCTGGAGCAGCTGAGCTGGTTCGTCGACAATACGGTGGCGCGAGAGCTGCTTTCTGTGCCGGGCATGGCGACCGTCGAGCGCACCGGCGGGGTCAGCCGCGAAATCCGCGTCATCCTCGATCCGGCCCGGCTGCAGGCGCTCGGCATCACCGCCAGCCAGGTCAACCAGCAGCTACGCCAGGTCAATCTCAACGCCGCCGGCGGCCGCGCGGAGATCGCCGGCTCCGAACAATCGATGCGGATCATCGGCAACGCCGCCAATGCCTATCAGCTCGGCCAGACGCAAATTTCGATCGGCGGCGGACGCACGGTCAAGCTCGCCGACATCGCCAATGTGCGCGATCTCTATGCCGAACAGCGTTTCTACGCGACGCAGAACGGCCAGCAGGTGCTGGCATTCGGTTTCCAGCGCGCCAAGGGCGCTTCGGACGTCACGGTTTTCCACGGCGCGCAGGAACGGCTGCGCGCGATCGAGGAATCCCATCCGAACATCCGCTTCGTCGAACTCACCAACTGGGTCCAGTATACCGAGAGCCAGTACGAATCGGCGATCAAGGCGCTGATCGAGGGCGCGGCGCTCGCCGTCCTCGTCGTCTTCCTGTTCCTGCGCGACTGGCGCGCGACCCTGATCTCGGCCATCGCCATCCCGCTGTCGGCGATCCCGACCTTCTGGTTCATGGACCTGCTCGGCTTCACGCTGAACAGCATGACCCTGCTCGCGCTCAGCCTTGTCGCCGGCGTGCTGGTCGACGACGCGATCGTCGAGATCGAGAATATCGTGCGCCACATGCGCATGGGCAAATCCGCCTGGCAGGCGTCGATCGACGCCGCCGACGAGATCGGCCTCGCCGTGGTCGGCACCACCTTTTCGATCGTCGCCGTCTTCCTGCCGGTCGGCCTGATGCCCGGCGTCGCCGGCCAGTTCTTCAAGAATTTCGGTTTCACCGTCGTCGCCGCGGTGCTCACCAGCCTTGCCGTCGCGCGCATGATAACACCGATGTTCGCCGCCTATTTCCTGAAGGCGAAGGGCACGGCCAGCCATGGCGAAGGCTGGCTGATGGACCGCTACATGTCGCTGCTCGCCTGGACGCTGAAGCATCGCTGGACGACTGTGGCCGGCGGCGTCCTGTCATTGGTCGCGACCGTCTTCATGTTCATGCTGCTGCCGCAGACCTTCCAGCCGAACGTCAATTTCGACCGCAGCGTGGTCAATGTGGAGATGGCGCCGGGGACGACTTTGGCGCAGACCGGGGCGGTGGTCCGGCAGGTCGAGGCGGTTCTGCGCGAACAATCGGAGGTCGAGGGCGTTTTCTCCCGCGTGCGGGTGGGCGGCGCGACGATCGAGGCGGCACTGCGCAAGGACCGCGACCGCACCAATATCGAATTCGAACGCGCCACCGCGCCGGCGCTCAACAATATCGCCGACGCCCGCGTCTTCTTCCGCTCCCAGCAGGGCGGCGGCGGGCGCGATCTGATGCTGACGCTCGGCGGCGACGATCCCGTCCTGCTCAACGAGACCGCGCAGCGGATCATCGATGAGATGGCCGGCGTGCCGGAGCTGCGGGCGCCGCGGATCAGCGGCGATCTCCAGCGGCCGGAAATCACGATCCGCCCGCGCCTGGATCTCGCCGCCGATCTCGGTGTCACCACCGCCGCGCTCAGCAACGCGATCCGCATCGCGACCCTGGGCGACATCGACCAGAACAGCGCGCGCTTCTCGCTGAACGACCGCCAGATCCCGATCCGGGTGGCGCTGGACCAGAATGCCCGCCAGCGGCTGTCGACGATCGAGAATCTGCCTGTGCCGACCGCGACCGGCGGCTCGGTGCCGCTGAGGCTGGTCGCGGAGATCGGCTTCGGCGCCGGCCCGACCCGGATCGACCGCACCAACCAGGTGCGCCGGATCAATATCGGCGCCGATCTCGCCCCCGGCGTGGTCAGCGGACAGGCCTGGACGAAGATTCGCCAGCTTCCGACGATGCGCAACCTGCCCGACGGCGTGCGCGAGCTGGTGCTCGGCATGAATCGCTGGCAGCAGGAGCTGATCCGCGACTTCATGATCGCCGTGGGCTCCGGCATCTTCCTGGTCTTCTCGGTGCTGCTGCTGCTCTACCATCGCTTCCTGCCGCCTTTCGTCAACATGGGCTCGCTGCTGCTCGCGCCGCTGGGCGGGCTGCTTGCGCTGATGATGTTCGGCATGCCGATCTCGCTGCCTGTCTATATCGGCCTGCTCATGCTGATCGGCATCGTCGCCAAGAATTCGATCCTGCTGATCGATTTCGCGCTGGAGGAGATGGGCAAGGGCGTGCCGAAATATGAGGCGATCCTCGATGCCGGCCACAAGCGCGCCCAGCCGATCGTGATGACCACGATGGCGATGAGCGCGGGCATGGTCCCCACCGCCCTCTCGCTCAGCGGCGACGCTGCCTGGCGCGCGCCGATGGGCGTGGTCGTGATCGGTGGTCTGTTGCTGTCGACCTTGCTGACCCTGGTGCTCCTCCCGGGCACGTTCAGCCTCGCGCTGGGCGTCGAGGAACGGCTGGGGCCGAGGTTCAAGCGCTGGTTCACCACCGGCGGCAAGGATGCGGCGGCGCCGACGCCCAGCCCCGCGGAATAGCCGGCGCGGGTTGAACCAACCCGCCCGCCGGCTATTCATAGCCTTATGAGTTCGCTCAAACCGTCGCCGCTCGGCCGTTTCAATCCGGTGCAGAGCGGCGCGCGCGGCATGCGGGCGCTGGCGACGGCGATGCTGGCGGGGATGCTGGCGGTGTTCATCGCCGCCACCAATCTCGTCGGGGTTCATCCCGCCTGGGGCTTCGTGCGGGCCTTCGCCGAGGCCGGGCTGGTCGGCGGCATCGCCGACTGGTTCGCGGTGACGGCCCTGTTCCGCCATCCGATGGGAGTTCCGATCCCTCACACCGCGATCGTGCCGAAGAACAAGGACCGGATCGGCGCGGCGCTCGCCAATTTCCTCAAGGACAATTTCCTCACCCCCTCGGTGGTGGCGCGGCGGATGCGCAATGTGGACGTGGCCGGCGCGGTCGGCCGCTTCCTCGCCCAGCCGCCGGGCGAGGGGCGGCTGCGCGAGGGCGCCTCGCGCCTGCTCGCCGACATCCTGGAAGCGCTCGACGAGGAGAAATTGGGCGGGATGGTGAAAAGCGCGGTCGTTTCCCGCATGCGCGCCATCGAGATCGCCCCGCTGCTCGGCCAGACGCTCGAGGCGGCGATGACGGAAGAGCGGCATGTGCCGATGGTGGACGGCATCGTCACCTGGGCCGGCCGCACGCTCGATGCCAATGAGGATATCATCCGCAACATGGTCAACCAGCGGGCCGGCTGGATCCTGAAACTGGCGGGCCTCGACACGCGGCTCGCCGACGCGATCGTCGATGGCCTTCGCAAGCTCACCATCGACATGGCGGTGGATCCGCATCATCCGCTGCGCGCCAAGGCCGAGGAGGGCCTGGCCCGGCTTGCCGCCAGTCTCCAGTCCGATCCCGAGACCCGCGCCAAGGTCGAGGCGTGGAAGGACGAGATGATCGAGAACAAGGCGGTGGGCGACTGGCTGTCCGGCGTCTGGGAGAACAGCCGCGCCGGCCTGCTCAGGAGCGCGCGCGATCCCGACGCGGCGCTCGCCGGCAAGTTCGGCGAGGCGCTACGCCAGCTTGGCGAGACCCTCCAGCGCGAGCCCAGCCTGCGCCGCGCGATCAACCAGTTCGCCCGGCGCGCCGCGGTGGGCGTCTCGGCCTCCTATGGCGGCGGCATCGTCAAACTGGTGTCGGAGACGGTCCGTTCCTGGGACGCGCGCACCATCTCGGACCGCCTCGAAAATGCCGTCGGACGCGATCTGCAATATATCCGGATCAACGGCACCCTGGTCGGCGGTCTGGTCGGCCTGGCCATCCACACGATCGAAACGCTGATCTGAGGCCGAGACGCCGACGCTGGCAATGTAGGAAATCGTCTGGCACGGTGCCGCGATGCCCTCCCTGGCGCCCTTGCTTCGCCTCGATGCTTTCCGGAAGCCGGGCGCGCTTTGCGGGAAGGGGGTTCGTCCCCGACATAGCGTCAGGTTCGTCAAGTTCCGCGCGTTCCGTTCAGATCGAATCGCATCTTCACGAATGAAGGATTTTGCGGTGGAGGCGGCTTGCGCGGCGCGGTTTGTTGGTCTTTCTTGCGCGCCGATAACAGGGAGGATCGCCATGAAATTCGCCAGCCTGCTCGCCGCCGTCGCCTTGTCCGCGCTTGCGGTGCCCGTCGCCGCGCAGACGCCGCCCGCCGGCCAGACGCGCGAGGAGGCGGTGACGGTGATCCATGCGGGCACCTTGCTGGCCGTTCCGGGCCGCGCGCCACGCCGCGAGGCGAGCATCGTCGTGCGTGGCAACCGGATCGCCGAGGTGCGGGACGGCTATGTGGATATTCCCGGCGCGCGGGTGGTGGATTTGCGCGATTCCTATGTGCTGCCCGGCCTGATCGACATGCACGTCCATCTCGGCGGGCTGGACGACCGTTTTCAGGCGCGGCTGCAGGCGGCGAGCCGGGATTATGAGGACGAAGCCTATACCGCCTTGCTCAATGCCCGTCGCACCCTGCTCGCCGGCTTCACCACGGTGCGCGATCTCGGCGGCGAGCCGCGCACCGTCACGTCGCTGCGCGACGCGATCAACGCCGGACAGTTCACGGGCCCGTCCATCCATGCCGCCGGCCGCGGCATCTCCGTCACCGGCGGACATGGTGGGGTCAACGGGCTCAACCGCGATCTCACCGCCATTGCGCGGGAACGCGCGACCAACACCTGCAACGGCGCGGAGGATTGCCGCCGCGCCGTGCGCGAGCAGATTTCGGCCGGCGCCGACGTCATCAAGTTCGCCGCGACCGGGGGCGTGCTCAGCAATGTCGCCGGCGGCCTCAACCGGCAGATGATGGCGGACGAGATGCGCGCGATCGTCGAAACCGCGCGCACCTTCGGCCGTCGCGTCGCCGCCCACGCCCATGGCGTGGACGGGGTCAATGCCGCGCTGGAGGCCGGCGTCGATTCGATCGAGCACGGCACCTTCACGAACGACCAGAGCTTCGCGCTCTATCGGCGCACCGGCGCTTATTATGTGCCGACCCTGATGGCGCCCGCTGCTGCCCTGGCGGATGGCGAGCGGGGCGCGCTCACTCCGGCCCAGTATGACAAGGCGCGGCAGGCGGCCGGGAGCGCGGTGGAAAGCTTGCGCCGGGCGGTCCGCGAAGGCATCAACATCGCCTTCGGCACCGACAGCGGCGTCAGCCGTCACGGCGACAATGGGCAGGAATTCGCCCTGATGGTCGAAGCCGGGATGACGCCGATGGCGGCGATCCGCGCCGCCACCGTCGGTGCCGCCACCCTGCTCGGCGCCGAGGACCGGATCGGCACGATCGAGCCGGGCCGCGATGCCGACATCATCGCGGTGGCCGGCGATCCGACGCAGAATGTGCGGCTGCTGGAGAATGTCGGCTTCGTGATGCGCCACGGCCGCGTCCACAAGCTCGGCGGCGAACGGCAGCTCACCGACGCGGATTGACCGCCCGTTCGGCTTTGACTTTGCCGTTCCATTGGCCCAGCATGATGGGATGACGGCGCACATCTATCTTCGCTTCCGGGCCCATGGAGGGCAGTCGGCCGCGCGCATCTAGGCCCGGTCCGTATGCCGCGGCCCGGGTCCGCGACCATCACTGCCTTTCCGAAAGACCGATCATGACCACCGATACCGACGTGCGCGCGCGGCCGCGCATCCGCCTCATCGACGAACAGGCCGACATCATCACCCAGCTCGCGTTGCAGGCCGAATCGCGCATGCCGGACGTCGCGGCCCTGTTGCTCGAGGAAGTCGATCGGGCGGAGATATATGGCATCGACACGCTACCCGCCGAAGTCGTTACCTTGGGGGCAGAGGTCGAATTCCTCGACGAAGGCAGCGGCCAGCACCGCCGCGTCACCATCGTTTTGCCCGCCCATGCGGATATCGAAGCGGGCCGGGTGTCGATCCTGACGCCGGTCGGGGCGGGGTTGATCGGCCTGGCCGTCGGCCAGGCGATCGACTGGCCCGACATGGCGGGCCGATCAAGGCGGCTGCGGATCCTGTCGGTGGGCCGGACGGGCTGACCGGCGGGACTCAGTCGCCGCCGGCGCGCTCGATATCGGCACCGACCGCCTGGAGCTTCTCCTCCAGCCGCTCGTAGCCGCGGTCGAGATGGTAGATGCGGTTGACCTGGGTCTCGCCCTTCGCGGCGAGGCCGGCCAGGACCAGGCTCATCGAGGCGCGCAGGTCGGTCGCCATCACCGGCGCGCCGACCAGGGAGCCGACTCCGCGCACGACCGCCGATCGGCCGCGCACCTCGATATCGGCGCCCATCCGGTTGAGTTCCGGCACGTGCATGTAGCGATTCTCGAAGATCGTCTCCGTCAGCAGGCTGGTGCCGTCGGCGAGCGCCAGCATCGCCATGAACTGCGCCTGCATGTCGGTGGGGAAGGCGGGGAAGGGCGCGGTGGAAAGCGACAGCGGCCTGGTGGCGCCGTTCGCTGAGACGCGGATGCCGTCGCGCAGCATCTCGATCCCGGCGCCGGCATCCTTGAGCCCGGCCAGGATGGCATGCATCGAATCCTCGCGCGCGCCGACCAGCTCCAGAGATCCGCCAGTGATCATCGCCGCGCAGGCATAGGAGCCCGCCTCGATCCGGTCCGGCATCACCGCATAGGTGGCGCCATGCAGCCGCTCCTTGCCATGCACGGTGAGCGTGTCGCTCCTCAGCCCCTCGATCTCGGCGCCCATCGCGATCAGGCACTGGGCGAGATCGGTGATCTCCGGCTCGCGCGCGGCATTCTCGATCACGCTCGTGCCCTTGGCGAGCACCGCCGCCATCAGTGCATTCTCGGTGGCACCGACCGACACGGTCGGGAAGCTGATCGTGCCGCCGGTCAACCCACCCTTCGGCGCGGTCGCCTTCACATAGCCGGCGGCAAGCTCGATCTCCGCGCCCAGCGCCTGGAGCGCCTTCAGGTGCAGGTCGATCGGCCGGTTGCCGATCGCGCAGCCGCCGGGCAATGACACCGTCGCCTCGCCGGCGCGGGCGAGCAGCGGCCCCAGCACCAGGATCGAGGCACGCATCTTGCGCACGATGTCGTAGGGCGCGACGGTCGAGGCGATCTTCGATGCGCGCAAGGTCATCACCCGGCCGAACTCGCCGCCGCGCGCGCCCTCGATCGTCGTGGTGACGCCGAGCTGGTTCAGCAGATGGCCGAAGCCGTCGACATCGGCGAGCCGCGGCAGGTTCCGCAGCGTCAGCGGTTCGTCCGTCAGCAGCGCGCAGGGCATCAGCGTCAGCGCGGCGTTCTTGGCGCCGGAGATCGCGATGCGGCCGGAAAGAGGGCGTCCGCCCCGAATGATGATCCTGTCCATTTGCCCTCGCGTTTACGCCATATCCGGCCGCGTGCAAGCCGCGCGCGCCCGGCGGGCAAAAATGCGTCATGCCGTCAATTCTCTTGATTTCGATCAGGGCGGGGCGAACAATTCCTTCCTAAAGTCATGGCGCTGTAAAGGTTGCGTATATGCCGAGGGAAGATGGCTTTGGGGGGTAGTTGTCTCGCGGATCGATTTGCGCAGCATGTGCGCCTCTCCGCCGCCGAACAGGCCGCACTCGATCGGCTGGAAGACCAGGAACGACCATTTCGGCGCGGGTCCGTAATCATTCGCGAGCACGAGTCCGTCCGCGAACTGTTCATCGTGAGATCGGGCTGGCTGCATTCGAGCGCGGTTCTTGGCAATGGCAGCCGCCAGATCATGCGCTTCCATTTTCAGGGCGATCTTCTGGGGCTGCCGCTGCTGGCCTTTCCGGCTTCGCCCGAAACGGTGACGGCGGCGACGGACGTGACGCTCTGCCCCTTCGGCCGGGAAAGGCTGGCGGGCCTGATCGACGCGCATCCCCGGCTCGCGGCGCTGCTGCTCGCTTTCGCGGTGGCGGGGCGCGTGACGCTCGCGGACCGGCTGGCCTCGATCGGCCGGACCCCGGCGCGGGCGCGCGTCGCCGCGCTGATCTGCGAGGTCTATATGCGCCTGCGCGAGCTCGGCGCGCCCAAGGGCGGGCCGATCAGCCTGCCGCTCACGCAGGAGGATATCGGCGACGCGACGGGGCTGACCGCCGTTCACGTCAACCGCATGATGCGCGGCCTTGCCGAGGATCAGGTGATCGCGCGTGCGAACGGCCGCATTCTCGTGCTCGATGAGACGCGGCTCTGTGCCGAGGCGCATTTCCTCGATCGCACGACCATCGAAACGAGCTGGCTGCCGCCGGCGCGTTAGGGTCGTTTACGCCTTTTCCAGCGTGCACTGGAGCGGGTGCTGGTTCGCCCGCGCGAAGTCGATCACCTGGGCGACCTTGGTCTCGGCGACCTCGTAGGGGAAGATGCCGCACACGCCGACGCCGCGCTGGTGGACGTGGAGCATCACCCGCGTCGCGTCCTCGATCCCCATCTTGAAGAAGCTCTGAAGGACCTGCACGACGAACTCCATCGGCGTGTAGTCGTCGTTCAGCATCAGGACCTTGTAGGGCGAGGGCGATTTGGTCCGAGTGCGCGTCTTGGTGGCGACGCCCAAGCCCGTGCCCTGGTCGCCATCGTCGGTCCGATTGCCGTCCGACGCGAATGTCCGTCTTTCGCTCATCGCCATTTCAGCCCTGAGAATATGGCAAGGCGGACGCGCCTCGCAAGGGGTGAAGGGGACGTTTCGGCTACGGATGCGTGCCCGAAAAGGAAAAGGGCGGACGCTCCGACTGGGAGCGCCCGCCCTTCCTACACGGCCGACGGTGCGACCTCACGCAAACTGCCTGGGGGACAAAAGTCCCTTACGCGGCGAGGGTCTTCACGCGCTCGGCCGCGACGGTGT
This sequence comes from Sphingomonas sp., assembly GCA_019635535.1. Classification (NCBI taxonomy): domain Bacteria; kingdom Pseudomonadati; phylum Pseudomonadota; class Alphaproteobacteria; order Sphingomonadales; family Sphingomonadaceae; genus Sphingomonas; species Sphingomonas sp. The sequence continues at coordinate 202,603 of JAHBZH010000001.1, read as the reverse complement.
AGCGGCTGGTGATCGGCTCGGCGGCGTCGCCGGCGATCTTGATGAACGCTTCGCTGACACGGGCGCTCTCGGCGACCGCGGCGTCGAAGGCGCTGCGGGCATAATCGCTCTGCAGCTTGAAGAAGTCGGTGGCCGACTTCACTTCCGCGAAGCTCTTCAGGGCCGCCGAAGCGTCCTCGAAGCTCTTGCGGCCATATTCGGCGGCGTCCTGGCTCAGCGTCTCGACGCCCTTGGCGGCGACCTTCGAGGAGGCGACGAGCGCCTCGACATTGCCGCGGGTCAGGTCGGCGATTTCCTCGGCGATCTTCGCACCCTTCTCGAACGCGTCCTTGGCGCGCGCATTGACGTCGCCGAAAGCGGCGGTGAACTGCTCGGTGCCGGCGAACGGCGTCTGGGTCTTGGTGGCCATTTTCTTCACTCCTTGAATCTGTTGCTTCACGCCGGCCCGTGCCGGCTTCACGATCTTCTTCGTCTTCCGCGCGACCGCCGGAGCGGCCCGCTTCGCTTTCCTCGCCCGCGCCGCCGCTTTCGGGGCGGGCTTGCGCCGGACCGGCTTCACCGCCGCCACCGCTTCAGCGGGTTTGGCGACAGGGGCCGGCGTCTCGGCCTTGGGCGCTTCGGCCGTCTCCGCGACCGGGGCTTCCGGCGCCGGCGCGCTGGCCGGGACGGATTCGACGATCGGTGCGGCGGCTTTCGGCTCGGCCATGGTTACGCTCCACTATGTTGCGATGCAGCAAATAGCTGCGCCGCAACGGAATTGCAAGTGTTTTTTGTGCACCGCAACAAAAACGTAATGTGATAGTGATTTCAATTATTTAGCTGTCGGCAAGGATGGAAAGGGCGCCGCTACCGCGCCTTCACATAGCTGCCCGGAGCGTCCTCGATCGCCTTCAGCCGTCCCTTGCCGGGTTCGCGCACGCCGGCGGCGAGCACCTTCTCGTCCGATATGCCCTCGATCCAGCCGATCCAGTCGGGCCACCAGCTTCCCCTGGTCTCGGTCGCGCCGGCGACGAATTCGTCCAGCGTCTCCGCCTTCCCCTCATTGGTCCAATATTGGTATTTGCCGGCCTCGGGTGGGTTGACCACGCCGGCGATATGGCCGGAGCCGGCCAGCACGAAGCGCAGCGGCCCGGCGAAATGGTGGGTGATCTTCCACACGCTCTGCGGCGGCGCGATATGGTCCTCGCGACCGGCCTGGACGTAGGTTGGCGTCTTCACCTTTCTGAGGTCGATTGGCGTGCCGTCGATGGTCAGCGCGCCAGGCTGCACCAGCCGGTTGTCGCGGTAGAGATCGGTCAGATAGGCCTGATGCCATTTCGCCGGCAGGTTGGTCGTGTCGCCGTTCCAGTAGAGCAGGTCGAACTGCGGATAATCCTCGCCCAGCAGGTAATTGCTGGTGACGTAGCTCCAGATCAGGTCGCGCCCGCGCAACAGGTTGAAGGTCGCGGCCATGTAGCGGCCGTCCATGTAGCCCGTCTCGGCCGATAGCTGGCGGATCAGCTCCAGCTGCTCGTCGCCGACGAAGAGCTTGAGATCGCCGGCTTCGGAGAAATCCACCTGGGCGGTGAAGAAGGTCGTACTGGCGACCTTGTCCGCCTCGCCCCGCGCCGCGAGCAAGGCCAGCGTGGCGGCGAGCGTGGTGCCGGCGACGCAATAGCCGATCGTGTGAACGCTCTCGACGCCCAGTCCTTCGCGCACCAGGTCGATCGCCTCGGCCTGGGCGAGGACATAATCGTCCATCGTCACGTCGGCGAGGCTCGCGTCCGCCGATTTCCAGGAAACGACGAACACGCTCAGACCCTGTTCGACCGCCCAGCGGATGAAGCTTTTCTTGGCATTGAGATCGAGGATGTAGAAGCGGTTGATCCAGGGCGGGAAGATGATGAGCGGCGTTTCATGCACCTCGCGCGTTACTGGGGCGTATTGGATGAGCTGGTAGAGCCGGGTCTGGTGGACGACCTTGCCCGGCGTCGTCGCGATGTTGCGCCCGACCTCGAAAGCAGCGGGATCGGTATGGGTGAGCTGGCCCCGGCCGAGATCCTTCAGCATGTGATCGAGACCTCTGAGCAGGCTTTCGCCCTTCGTCGCCATCGCCTTTTCGAGGACCTGCGGATTGGTCAGCGCGAAATTGGAGGGCGCCATCGCATCGACGAATGCGCGGGTGTTGAAGCGGATCTTCTCGCGCGTCTTCGGGTCCACGCCTTCCAGCGTCTCGACCGCGCCGAGCAGCCGGTCGGAAATGAGCATATAGGTCTGCCGGATCGTGTCGAAGAGCGGGTTGTCGCGCCATTCGGGCGCGGCGAAGCGCCGGTCCTGATCCGCCTTGCGCGAGATTTCGGCGGTCTCCGGCGCGCCGCTCATCGCGTGGCCCAGCGCCCGTTGCCAGATCGCCAGGCCCTCGTTCCACATCTCGGCCTGCTGTTGCATCACCTTCGCGGGATCGCCGAACAGGTGCGCGCCCGGCCAGTGCGCCGCGGTTTCCACCGCCTTGTCCGCATCGGCCGGTATCCTGGCCGCCGCATCGCCCATCTGCCGGACGAGATGCTCCATCATCATCTGCTGCGCCCGGCCCGTCACGAAGGTCCAGTGCTGGATGTCCTCCAGGCTGGGCGCGGCGAAGGGCGGCGTTTCGGGCGTCTTGCGATTGTCGGCCATGTCGATCCTCTCGCCCCGGGTCTAGCGAAGGCGCGAGAAGAGCAAAAGGGGAGCGGTTATCGGTCCGCGCGCTCGCGCAGGTTCCGGATCGCGAGGCCAACCAGACCGATCGCTTCGAACAACTCGATGCCGACCGGCTGGTGGCACAAACGGTCGCATCCGAAATTGGCCGGCGGTTCGCCGCGTATGACCGCGCCTGGCTCTGGCGCATATGGCAAAGGAGAGCGCGGATTCTGCGCTTGCCCGTAGCGGCGGGCGCAAACCGTGATTTCGTCATTCTCTCCCGGCGCGCAGTCCAGGCGCGCGCCTTCGCGCAATTCCTGACGCTGTCGGGCGATCAATGCGTCCGGATCGACCTGCGCGGCCGCGGCCGACGGGCCGATAACCAGGGCCACCGGAACCAGCCACATCCGTGGAGTCGGTCTCGACTTTGTCATGGCCCTCGCCTAATCCGCCGCCCAACCCCCCGTGCGATGAGAGGATGACACAGGAAATGGTCAAGGCAAGCCACGTTCTCGATCGGTTGCTGGTGATGGAGATGGTGCGCGTGACCGAGGCGGCGGCGGTCGCGGCGTCCAAGCTGATCGGCCGTGGCGACGAGAAGGCGGCGGACCATGCCGCGGTCGAGGCGATGCGCGCGGCGCTGAACACGCTCGACATGGACGGCACCGTCGTGATTGGCGAGGGCGAGCGGGACGAAGCGCCGATGCTCTATATCGGCGAGAAGGTCGGCACTTCGCCCGGCACTGGCCCGCGCATCGACATCGCGCTCGATCCGCTGGAAGGTACGACGATCACCGCCAAGGCCGGTCCCAATGCGCTCGCCGTGCTCGCCATTGCCGAGCAGGGCTGCCTGCTCAACGCGCCCGATGTCTATATGGACAAGCTCGCCGTCGGGCCCGGCTATCCCAGGGGGGTGATCGATCTCGCCAAGACGCCGACCGACAATGTCCGCGCCATCGCCGCCGCCAAGGGCGTCGATCCGTCCGAGATCATCGTGTGCGTGCTTGATCGGCCGCGCCATGCCGCCCTGATCGCCGAATTGCGCGGGCTGGGCTGCGGCGTCCATCTCATCCCGGACGGCGATGTCGCGGGGGTGATCGCGGTCACCGATCCCGACACGACGATCGACGCCTATATGGGGCAGGGCGGCGCGCCGGAGGGCGTGCTGGCGGCGGCGGCGCTGCGCTGTGTGGGCGGCCAGTTCCAGGGCCGGCTGGTCTTCCGCAACGACGCCGAGCGCGCCCGCGCCGCCCAATGGGGCGTCACCGATCTCGACCGCATCTATCAGCTGGAGGATTTGGCGCAGGGCGATGTGATCTTCGCCGCCACCGGCGTCACCGACGGCTCGCTGCTCGAAGGCGTTAAGCGCCGCAAGAGCTGCGTCACCACCGAAAGCGTCGTGATGCGCGCCAGCACGGGCACCGTCCGCTGGGTGAAGGGCGAGCACCGCCGCGCGCCCGGAGAGCATTGCGATTGAGGAGAAGCGGGGCGGCTCTTGCCGCCCGGTCAATCAGCGTACCAGTACGGCCAGCGAGAGGTTGCTGCCGTCCGCTCCGGCCATCCGGATGCGCGCCGGCATGCCTTCCAGCACCGTCGTCGCCGGCGCCGTGACCCGCGCCCAATTGGCGTCGCCGGGGCGGAACAGGCTGGAGCGCACGACGAGCGGCACGATGCCGTCGCCGTCGGTATCGGGCTCGGCATCGAGCCGCAACCGCATCGAATAGACGCCGCCGACCGCGACCGCGGTCGGGCGACCGAGCTGGACGGTCAGGGTCGGCGCACCGATCAGGCGGCCATTCTCGCGCAGTTCCAGATCGACGGTGCGAACCGGTGTGTCAGACGCGGCGCTTTGGGCGACGGCCATCCCCGCGCCGGCCAGCGCGGCGAGGCCCAGGATCGAGGCGGCGAGTCGCATGACATTCCTCCCATGCCGGATTTCGGCAGCCTGCCTCTGCCCTGTCTGGCCTGAAGGTTTCGCCAAGGCCTATGGTTAGGAAAGGATTCAGCCTGTTACTCAGAACAGGAACTCGGCCGCCTCGGGGACACGGCTGAAGGCGATCTTGACGCCGAGATAGTCGAGGCCGAGCCCGCGCTGCGAGGCGAGCGCGACCGCCTGACTTTCGTAGCGTCGGTTGAGGGCATCGATCTCGGTCCACAAGCGGGTTTGGCGCAGCTCCGCCTCGCGCGCGGCGGGCGGGGTGAACAGATCGGCCATCGGCGCTGCCTGGGAAAGGCTGTGCAGGCTGACCGAGACGGTGGCGAGACGCGCGCGGCTGCCCGCCGGCAGATCGGCCAGCGCCTCGGCCCAGAGACGATCGAGCGCCTTCAACAGAGCCCAGCTGTTCTGGGTCGCCGGGATCGCCCGGTCGCGCGCGGCGCCCCCTTCCGGCCGCGCACGCAGCGCCAGCGCGATGTGGCCCGCATAGAGCCCGTAATGACGCAGCCGGCTGGCGGCGCGCAGCAGCAGGGCCCGCGCGACGATCCGCGCCCGTTCGGGGCGCCGGTGCTCGGCCGAAAGCACGCGGCTGTGGCCGATCATCGCCTTGGCGCCTTGCGGTTCGTCGGGAAGATCGTGGCCGTGCAGGGCGTAAGCGAAGCGCTCGCCGACCACCGAGCCCCAGATCGCCCGGGCATGTTTGGGCGGCAGCGCCCACAGGCCCATGAAGTCCGCCACCCCCGCTTTTTCCAGCCGCCGGGCGACGCCGGGCCCGATGCCGGGGATCGCGGACAGCGGCAGATCCACGAGCGCGTCCGGCAGCGCCCGCGCCTCCAGCACGGTCAGCCCGTCCGGCTTGTGCAATTCGGCGGCGAGCTTGGCGAGCAGGGGCGTCGGCGCGAGTCCGATCGAGCAGCGCAAGGCGGCGCCCACATTGGCGGCGATCCCCGCCTTGATCTCGCGCGCCTTGGCGATCGCCGCCTCGGGCGCCGCCTCGTCCCGGCTCAGCCGGCAGGCGCATTCGTCGATCGAATAGATCCGCGTGACCGGCAGGTGCCGCTTAATCTCATCCATCAGCAGATTGTGGACTATGACATAACGATCGTGCCGGGCGACGCGCACGGCGAGGCCGGGGCAGAGCAGCCGCGCCTCGCGCACCGGCGTGCCGCGACGGATGCCGGCGTCGCGCGCTTCGTAGCTCACCGCGATCGCGCCGCTATGCTCGGACGCGAGCGGCGCGACGATCACGGGCCTGTCCCTCAACGCCGGCTCGTCATGCTGCTCGACCGCCGCGAAATAGCTGTTGAAGTCGATGAACAGGCAGCGCAGCGGCTTGCGGGCAAGCGAATCGATTGGTGACATGGAACATATCAAGAACATAATTCACGGCGGAGTCCATCGGAAATCACCGATTCACGCGTCCGCCGGGATCGCCTAAGGTGGCGCCATGCCGGCTTCTCCCATCCATGTCTGCGGCGTCGAGCGCTCGATCCTCGGCCAGCCCTGGCGCTGGCGCGGGGCGGCGACGGAGGATGTGGACTTCCGACCCGATGACCTGATCGACCAATTGCTGCTCGCCCGCGGCGTGGCGCGCGACGAGTTGGAGCGGCATCGCGTACCCACCCTGCGCGGCTTCATGCCCGATCCCGCCATCTTCCGCGACATGGAGAAGGCCGCCGCCCGCATCGCCGATGCGGTGGAAGCGGGCGAGGCGGTGACGGTGTTCGGCGATTATGACGTGGACGGCGCCACTTCGGCGGCTTTGCTCGTCCGGTTGCTCCGACAGCTCGGCCTTGCAGCATCGGCCTATATCCCGGACCGGCTGATGGAGGGCTATGGCCCGTCGGGCGAGGCTTTGGTGCGGATTGCCGAGGGCGGCGCGCGGCTGATCGTCACCGTCGATTGCGGCGCCCAGGCATTCGAAGCGCTGGCCATGGCGAAGGCGACGGGCGTCGATGTGATCGTGGTCGATCACCACAAATGCGCCGCGACGCTCCCGGACGGCTTCGCCATCGTCAATCCGAACCGGCTGGACGAAACGGACGAGGCCGCCGCGCACGGCCATCTCGCCGCGGTCGGGGTGGCCTTCCTGCTCGGCGCGGCGCTGTTGCGCGCGCTGCGGGGTCGAGACTATTTCGCAAGCCGCGCGGAGCCGAAGCTGATCGAGCTGCTCGATCTCGTCGCGCTCGGCACGGTCGCGGACGTGGCGCAACTTCGCGGCCTCAACCGCGCCTTCGTGACGCAGGGGCTGAAGGTGATGGCCGGGCGGCGCAATGCCGGGCTCGCCGCGCTCGCCGATGCCGCCCGCCTCGCCCGCGCGCCCGAATGCCGCGATCTCGGCTTCGCGCTCGGCCCTCGAATCAATGCCGGCGGCCGGGTCGGCAAGTCGGACCTCGGCGTGCGCCTGCTCACCACCGACGATCCCGCCGAGGCGCAGGCCATCGCGGCCGAGCTCGACCGCTTCAACGAGGAGCGCCGCGCGATCGAGGCGGCGGTGACGGAGGCGGCGGAGACATTGTCCGCGACCCAGGGCAATCGCGCCGTCGCTCTGGTCGCCGCGCCGGGTTGGCATCCCGGCGTGATCGGCATCGTCGCCGGGCGGCTGAAGGAGCGGCTGGGCCGCCCCGCCATCGTGATCGCGCTTGGCGAGGACGGGCTCGGCAAGGGCTCGGGCCGCTCGATTTTCGGGGTCGATCTCGGCGCGGCGGTGCTGGCGGCGAAGGACAGCGGTCTGCTCGTCGCCGGTGGCGGTCATCCGATGGCGGCGGGCCTCACCGTCGCGGACGACAAGGTGGACGCGTTTGCCGATTTTCTCGACGACCGGCTCGCCGCCGATGTCGCGCGCGCGCGCGAGGATCGCGCGCTGCTGCTCGACGCGTTGCTCGCGCCCGGCGGCGTCTCGCCCGATCTGTGCGATGCGCTGGAGGCGGGCGGGCCCTATGGCGCCGGCTGGCCGGGACCGCGCGTGGCCGCCGGGCCGGTCGCCATCGTCAAGGCGGACGTGGTCGGCGCCAATCACCTGCGCGTCATCGCCGCCGGCGACGACGGCCGGCGGATCAAGGCGATCGCCTTCCGCATGGCGGACAGCCCGCTCGGCGAAGCGCTGCTCGGGGCGCCGCCGCACCGCCGGTTCTGGCTTGCCGGGCGGATGAAGAAGGACGAATATAATGGCCGCGTCTCGGCCGAGCTCCATCTGGAGGACGCCGCCTGGGCCGACGCTTGACCGGCTCGCCGACAGCCCCTAAGGCGCCACCTCGCCTTCACGGCCCCTTCGTCTAGCGGTTAGGACGCGGCCCTTTCACGGCTGAAACACGGGTTCGATTCCCGTAGGGGTCACCATCTCCTTCACCGGCAGGCCCGCCAGCCCATTGCGCCCCTTTGCGCCTGGTCGAAGTGGAGATGGTCGCGGTGGGCTTCGTTGTAATCGGGCGACAGCACGGTGGCGAACAGGTCGCAGGCGCCGTCGCGCACCTCGCGCAGGAAGCGCCCCCTGGCGCCCGCGTCCGGCCAGTCGCCGATCAGTGAGACGCGCGTGCCGTCGTCGAGCACGAAGGCGGCGATGTCCACCGCATTGGCGGTGGCATGTTCGCTCCACGCCCCCTGGTCGCGGCCGTAGAGGCGGCGGCAATTGTAGCTGCCGAAATGTTCGATGCGGACAATGTCGCGGCCGAAATGGCGCCGCGCGGCCGGCTGGACGACATGCCATTCCCACAGCGCCAGCGCGGCGGCGACAGCGCAACTCGTGCCCAGCCCATCCGGCCGCCAGGCGATCTCGCGCGATCCGCCGTTCGTGAAGCGCACCGCGTCGGCATAACCGCATTGTGCGCCGTCGCTACGCGCCGGCAAAGCGGTGTGGCGCACCCCGGCCTCCGTCAGCAGCGCCCGGCAACGCGGCCCCTCGCCGGCGAGATCGGCGAGCTTGCGGCCCGTGAACAGGCCGATGGGCTGGGTGAGGTCGAGAGACGTCCAGGGCATGTCTTGCGGATGCTTGCGCGCATGGCCGTAGAGCAGCAGCGCGCCGAGGCATGCCAGCGCCAGGAGGAGGATCGTCACGATGGTCCGGCGCAGTCTTCGCATCCTTCCTATCGCCGCCGCGCGGTCTCCAGCGGCTCGGCCGTCACCGGATAGCCGATGCCTTCGGGAATGCAGACGAACATGCGGCCGGCCCGTTCCTCGACCCAAGGGGTGATGCAGGTCACGGGATGACGGGCGGCATCGGCGCGCGCCTCCTCGATCGAGGCGAAGCGGGCGAGCCGCTCCAGGTTGCGTCGGGTCGGGAAGATGGCGTGGGCGCGGTGGGCATCAAGCTCGGCGAGGATGTCGGCGGCGCTCGCCCAGAAAGCGCGCACTGCCTCGGCCTCGGCGACCAGCGGGGTGGGGGCGCCGGCGGGGGCTTCGGCGAGATAGAAGAGCGTGTCGAAGCGGCGCGTCTCGTGGAAATTGGGGCACCAGCGGGCGAAGGGCGTGAGTGCGTTGAGCTCGAGAGTCAGGCCGTGACGGTCGAGCAGCGCCGCGAAATCCGCGCCCGTCGTCATGGCCTCGCGCAACACGAGGGGCGGAGCGGGGTGTATCGCCGGGGCGATACCGGTCTCCTCGATCGTCTCGCGGATCGCGGCGATCCGGGCGGCGGCGTCGGGCAAGGCGGGGAAGGCGCGGCCGATGATCTCGTCCTCCGGGTCGATCCGCCCGCCGGGGAAGACGAGCGCACCAGCGGCGAAGGCCATCCGGCCGGTCCGCTCGGTCATCAGGAGTTCGGGCGGCCCATTCTGCCGTTCGCGCATCAGCACCAACGTGGCGGCGGGCATTGCCGGCGGAAGGTCGCTCATGTCAGCCAGGGATGATAGTCGCGCTGACGGATCCAGCGTGTCGCCAGCCATTTCTCGCCGGCGGTGACGGCCAGTCCGGCATGGAGCGTTCGCATGTCGCCGCGACCGTCTTCGAGCACGTTGCCGAACACCAGGACATCGCCCGTGCCGCCCCGTACCTTGAAGCCGAGCTCCGGGAAGGCGGTCTCGCCGCCCTGATAGTCATGGTTGAGATAGACGAGCGCGGTCCAGACGCGCTGGTTGCGCTCGCCCGGCAGCGCATCGACATGCGGGCGATATTCCTCGCCCGGCCGATAGCGCAGCATGTGCAGCGGTTCGCCCCATCCCACTCCGGTTCCGGTCGCGTCGGCGATCCGCCGGTTGATCGTGTTGACGACCAGATCTTCCAGCGTCGGGCCGAAGCTCATGCCGAACGAGGTGCGGATCGGATTGGGGATGCGCTCGCCGGTCGTCGTATCGATGACCAGTGACGGTTGCAGGTGCGGTGCCGCCATCGACATGAGGTAGCGACATTCCTCGGGGAGCAACAGGCTGCGGATCAGCACGATCGAAGGCGATTCGGACAGGATTTCGCGCGCCGCCGCCGCGACGGCCTCGGGCGTCTTCATGCGGAGCAGGAAGGCGAGTTGCAACGCGGCGTAGCGATCGGCATCCGCGATCCGCTCCATCATCGCGCGCGCCGCGTCGAAATCGGCGGCACAGCCGGTGCCATTGGCGATCAGGAAGGCGCGGGTGCGGGCCGCCTCGACATGGCCCAGCGCGGCGGCGCGGTCGAGCCCGGCATGGGCAGCGTCCAGATCGCGCGGGACGACGGTGCCGAACAATCGCCAACTGGCCAGCAGGTTCAGCGCCTCGGCGTCGTCGGCATCGGCGGCGGCCTTGACCTCCGTCGCAGCCTGGGCCGCTGCGCCCCGCTCGAACAGGGCACGGGCACGATCGAGCACGCTCACGACAGCAGGTGCTTCTGGATCTTGCCCCCCGGCGTGCGCGGAAATTCCGAGACGAATTCGAAGCTCACCGGCACCTTGTAGGGCGCGAGACGGGCGCGGCAATAGGCGTCGAGCTCGGCGCGATCGGGCGGGGTGCCGTTCGCCGGCTGGACGAAGGCGCGGCCGACTTCGCCCCATTTGGGGTCGACCCGGGCGAGCACGGCGACGGCGGCGACCGCCGGATGCGCGGCCAGCACATTTTCGACCTCGATCGGATAGACGTTCTCGCCGCCGGAAATGAACATCTCCTTGCGCCGTCCCGCGACCCAGTAGAAGCCGTCCGCATCGCGCCGTGCGAGATCGCCGGAGATCAGCCAGCCGTCCGCGGTGAAAGCGGCGCGGGTCGCCTCCTCGTCGCGCCAATAACCCGGCGTCACGCCCGGCCCGGAGAAGAGCAGGTCGCCCACTTCGCCATCGGCAACCTCGTGGCCCCCGGCATCGACGATCCGGGCGCTGCACAGCAATTGCGGCCTGCCGACCGATCCGATCCGATCCCAGGCATCGGCCGGATCGACCAGGAAGGCGGTCGGTCCGGTCTCGGTCATGCCCATGCCGTTGCAGACGCGCACCCCCAGGTCGCGATAGCGCTCTGCCAGCGCATCCGGCAGCGCCGCGCCGCCGCAGCCCCAGTGGCGGACATGATCGAGCGGCGCAGCGGCGAAGCGCGGATGACCGAGCAGCGCCTGATAGACGGTCGGCACGGCGAAGACCGTGTCCAGCCGCCGGGCTTCGATCAGGCCGACCAGCGCTTCGGCCTCGAACGTCTCCATCAGGATCACGCGCCCGCCCGCGATCAGCGTTGGCAGCGCATGGAGATTGATCCCGGCGGTGTGGAAATTGGGCAGGAAGGCGAGCGTGGTGTCCCGGGCGGTGAGGCCGATGGCCGAGCCGATATTGACATGGTTCGCCAGCGCCATCCGGTAGGTGTAGATCACCCCCTTGGGGCGCCCGGTCGTGCCGGACGTGTAGAGCAGGTACCAGGTCGATGACGCCGGCCAGGACAGGCGGGAGCGGTGCGGCGGCGCCGTGACGAGCGCCGTCTCGTAGCCGCCGTCGAGGTCGAGAGAGGGAGGCGGGGCGGCGAGGCGCCCGACAATGTCCGCATCGGCCGCGTCGTGGAGCAGCAGCGCCGGCTCGGCATTGGCGATCAACCCGTCCAGCTCCGCCGGCGGCATCCGCCAGTTCAGGGGCACGAGCACGGCGCCGAGCTTGGCGCAGCCGAACAGGATTTCGAAGAAGGCGATGCGCTGCCGGCACAGGATCGCCACCCGGTCGCCCTTGCGCACGCCATATGCCGCCAGCATCGCGGCGACCGCCGCGGCGCGCTCGTCGAGCTCGGCATAGGTGCGGGTCGCGCCGGTCGCCAGCTCTTCGAGCGCCACCGCGCCCGGCGAAAGTGTCGCGCGCTTGGCGGCGAGGTCGGGGATCGCGCTTATCATGGCGATCGCTTTCTCAGCCCCTCGGCGACCAGGTCGATCGCGCGGTCGGCGATCTCGGCCGGATCCTCGCTCTTGTCCCAGATCGCATAGCGCATGCCGAGGAACACGCTCATCCCGATCAGCGCCCAGGCACGCAGCTCGTCCGGCCCCTCGACGATTTCGCCGCGCTCGCTCGCCGCCGCCAGCCCCTCGCGATAGCCCTCGACGAAGGAGCGGTAATGGGCGCGATAGGCGTCCTCGGCGACGAACTGCGCTTCCTCGATGATCCGGTAGAGCTCGGGATGCTGGCGGGTGAAGGCGATGAAGGCGGCGAGGCCGAGCCGCTCGGCGGCGAGCCGGTCCGGCGCGCCGGCGACCGCCTCGGCGACATGGCTGCGCGTCGCGTTGCTCATGTCGCGGACCAGCGCGCGGAACAGCTCCTCCTTGCTTTCGAAATAGGTGTAGAAGGTGCCGAGCGCGACGCCGGCGCGCGCCGTGATGCCGGTGATCGCCGCCTCGTGATAGCCGCGTTCGCCGAATTCCCGCGCCGCCGCCTCGAGCAGCTTGCGCACCGTGCGCCGCCCCCGCTCCGTGCGCGGCGCCTTGTCGGCCGAAACCGCATTATGCCCCAGATCGTTCATTCACCCGTCTCCCGGATACGAAGCTGAACCAGGCTTCAACTTGGCGCAAGGGTCTATGCCGGACCGTGGCGCTTTGGGGCGCGGAAGTTGACGAAGCTGACGCCACGTGGGGGAGCGAGGCCCCCTGCCCGACGGGCCGTAGGGCTCCAACGAGCCGCTCCGGCGCGAAAGGGCGACAGATTCAGGCATGCCGGCAGGGTGGCAGAGGATTTCCTACATTGGAAGCGCCCGGCTTTCGCCTCGGGCGGAGACTGCGCGATGCACTCATGCAACACTCACATGAAAGTTGAATCGTATATCAAGTTGAACATTGACTCGGTATTCATATGGCGGCAGGAGGCGGGGACCGCAGAATTCCGAACAGGAGCGCGCGGCCGGGGGAGGATATTTGCAGCATTTCATCGCATCGGACGGGGCTTGCATCGCCTATCGCGACACGGGAGTGGCCGGCGACGGCCGCGTGCCGATCGTGCTGCTGCACGGGCTGATGGCGCATGGCGGCTTCTTCCGCGAACAGGCGCCGCTGGCCGAGGATTTCCGGGTGGTGACGATCGACCTGCGCGGCCATGGCGAATCGCCGGCGCCGGACGGCAAGGCGAGCGTCGAGCGGATCGCCGCCGACGTTTCCGATCTGGTCGCGGCGCTTGGCTTGCTGGGCGCGATCGGTGTCGGCTGGTCGCTGGGCGCGACCGTGCTCTGGCACGTGCTCGCCGGACCCGCCGCGTCGCGCTTCGCCGGCGCGGTGGTGATCGACATGACCGCGCGGGTGCGCAACGACGACGAATGGGATCTCGGCCTGTCGCCGGAGGCGTGCGAGGCCCGATCCCAGGCGATTCGCGACGATTTCGACGGCTTCGCCCGCAATGCCGGCGAGGGCATCTTCGCCGAGCCGGTGCCGGCGCATCTGCGCGGGCTGGCCGATTGGGCGGGCGGCGAGTTCGCCCGGTCCGATCCCAAGGCGATCGCCTCGGTCTGGGCCTCGCTGGTCCGGCAGGACGTGCGCGCCCTGCTCAAGGGCATCGCCCACCCGACCCTGATCGTCCATGGCGGCCGCAGCCGCCTCTATGGCGACGACACCGCCGATCATCTCGTCGCGGCCCTGCCTGCGGCGGCGGCGGTGCGCTTCGGCAATTCCGGCCACGCCCCCCATCTGGAGGAGCCGGAGGCCTTCAACCGCACGCTCAAGGATTTCGCGGCGCGCCTGTCTCGCGCGCCCACCATGGAAACAACGCATCGATGAGGAGGAGCATCATGTCCCGCACCCGGATTCACATCACTGGCCTCAAGTTCGGCGTCGCGCTCGCCGCGCTCGCCGTCGCCCCTGCCCACGCGCAGGAGGCGCCGTCAGCAGCCGCCGCCGAGAACGGCGACGACGGCGCGATCATCGTCACCGCTCGGCGCCGGGCGGAAAGTATCCTCGACGTGCCGCTGTCCATCACCGCTTATTCCGGTGAGGAGCTGGAGGCGCGCGGCGCGCTGGACATCACCGATATCGCCGCGACCACGCCGAACGTGACGCTGGAAGTGTCGCGCGGCACCAATTCGACGCTCAGCGCCTTCATCCGCGGCGTCGGCCAGCAGGACCCGGTCGCCGGTTTCGAATCGGGAGTCGGCCTCTATCTCGACGACGTCTATCTGAACCGGCCGCAGGCCGCCGTGCTCGACATTTACGATGTCGAGCGGATCGAGGTGCTGCGCGGGCCGCAGGGCACGCTCTACGGCCGCAACACGATCGGCGGCGCGGTCAAATATGTCACCCGCCGCCTGCCGCGCGACGCGGAGCTGCGCGTCCGGGCCACGGTCGGCACTTACGAGCAGGCCGATCTGATCGTCAGCGGCAGCGCCCCGGTCGGCACCGGCGTCCTGCGCGTCGGCGGCTCGGTCGCGCGGCTTTCGCGCGGCGGCTTCGGCGAAAATCTCACCACCGGCGAAGACAATTACAACCGCGATATCTGGGCGGGCCGCGTGTCGGCCGAGGTCAATAACGAGGACAATATCTTCTTCCGCCTGTCCGCCGATTATACCCGCGACAACAGCAATGCGCGTGGCGGCCACCGGCTGATCCCCGGCCTCGTCTCCGGCACGCCGGTGCTGTCCGATGTCTATGACAGCCGCGGCGCGCTGGCCGACCCCGATCAGTATGTCGAGGCCTGGGGCGTCGCCTTGACCGGCGAGGTCAATCTCTCCGAACGCGTGACGCTGCGCTCGATCACCTCATGGCGTCGTGACGAGAGCGGTACGCCGATCGATTTCGACGCGTTGCCCGCCGTCGATGTGGACGTGCCGGCGATCTACGAGAATCGCCAAGTCTCGCAGGAGCTGCAGCTGCTCTACAATGCGGGCGGGTTCAACGGCCTGTTGGGGGCTTATTATCTCGACGCCAATGCGAACACCGTCTTCGATGTGCGCTTGCCTGGCGGCGTGACCGCGCTCACCTTCGGCGATGTCGATACCGAGACCTGGGCGCTGTTCGGGGACTTCTCCTATGATCTCACCGAGCAGTTCAGCGTCTCGGTCGGCGGCCGCTATACCTGGGACCAGCGCACCTCCGACATCCTGCGCCAGGTCTATCTGGGCGGCGGCGGCTCGCCCTTCTTCGGCGGCACCGGTATTCCGATCGTCCTGCAATCGGATTTCACCGGCACTGCGACGTTCAAGGAATTCACGCCGCGCGCCTCGGTGAGCTTCCGTCCGAACCGCGATCACACGATCTATGCGAGCTATTCGCGCGGTTTCAAGGGCGGCGGTTTTGATCCGCGCGGCGTCTCCACCGCCTGCCGCAACCCGACCGGCGGGGCCTGCAATTCGCAGGAGCTGTTCGAATTCATGTCCTTCGATCCGGAGACGGTGACGAGCTACGAGCTGGGCTGGCGCGCCGCTTTGCTCGACCGGCGGCTGCGCTTCAGCCTGGCGCTGTTCCAGGCCAATTATGCCGACGTGCAGATTCCGGGTTCGGTCGGCACCGTGCTCAACGGGCAGCAGACCTTCATCGGCGTCACCACCAATGCCGCCAGGGCGCGGTTCCGCGGCGTGGAATTCGAAGGCAATGCGCTGCTCGCCCGCAGCTTCGGCACGGACGGGGATTCGCTGAACTTCTCCTGGTCGCTCGGCTATCTCGATGCCGAATATCGCGAGTTCATCGATGCGCGCGGCATCGACGTGGCGGACCGGCGGGCGATCCAGAATACGCCGGAATGGACGCTGAGCGGCACGCTCAACTACGGCACGCCGGTCGCCGACGGGATGCTGAACTTCATCACCACCCTGTCCTATCGCAGCGCCAGCCAGCAGTTCGAGCTGAGCATACCGGAGCTGGACCAGGGCGGATTCGCGCTTTGGGACGCGAACCTGGTGTGGCGTTCGGACGACGATCGCTGGTCGATCGGACTGCACGGCCGCAATCTCACCAACAAGCGCTACATCGTGTCCGGCTACAATTTCCTCTCGCAAAATCCGGACACCGGCGCATTCAACCGCACCGGCACAGGCGCTCTGATCCCGACGCTCGGCGCGGAGGGCGTGCTGACCGCCTATTACGGCAATCCGCGTCAGGTCTACCTGTCGGTCGGCGTCAATTTCTAAGGGAGCGATCATGGCGGGGAGCGGGAGCGCAAGCGTGGAGAGAAGCCCGGGCGGGCGCGTGCTCCTCATCCTGCTCATCGCCTACATCTTCAATTTCGTCGACCGCCAGATCATCGGTATCCTGGCGGTGCCGATCAAGGCGGAGCTGGAGCTTTCCGACCGCCAGCTCGGGCTGATGGGCGGCATCGCCTTCGCGCTCTTCTATTCCGGGCTCGCCATCCCGATCGCCTGGCTCGCCGACCGCTACAACCGGGTGAAGATCATCGCCTGGTCGGTGGCCTTGTGGAGCGGTTTCACCGCGCTCTGCGGCCTCGCCCAGAATTTCTGGCAATTGTTCCTCGCCCGGATGGGCGTCGGCATCGGCGAAGCGGGCGGGGTCGCGCCTTCCTACGCGCTGGTTTCGGACTATTTCCCGAAGGAGCGCCGCGCCCGCGCATTGGCCTTCTTCTCGCTCGGTATCCCGATCGGATCGGCGCTGGGCGTCTTCTTCGGCGGCTGGATCGCCTCCAATCTCGATTGGCGCGCCGCCTTCATCATCGTCGGGCTGGCCGGCATCCCGGCCGCCTTGCTGGTCCGCTACGGCATCAAGGAGCCGCCGCGCGGTGCCTTCGACAATGAAGCGGGGCAGGCCGCCGAGCCCGCGCCCCCCTTCGCGCTGGTCGCCGCCACGCTGGCGCGGAAGCCCAGCTTCTGGCTGCTCTCATTCGGCGCGGCGTCCGGATCGATCCTCGGCTACGGCCTGATCTTCTGGCTGCCGAGCTTCTTCTCGCGCAGCTACGGGCTGGAGCTGATCGAGGTGAGCTGGTTCTATGGCTCGATCGTGCTGATCGGCGGCATGGCCGGTACCTGGCTCGGCGGCTGGCTGGGCGACCGGACGGGGCCGTCGGACCCCGGCTCCTATGCCCGCATCCCGGCGATCTGCTTCGTCGTCACCGCGCCGGTCTTCGCCTTCGGCCTCTTCGCCGAATCGCTGGTCACCGGCTGGATTCTCTTCGCCATCGGCCAGATGCTGGCGCTGGCCTGGCTCGGCCCGGTGATCGCCGCCGTCCAGCATATCGTCCCGCCCAACATGCGCGCCACCGCCTCGGCCAGCTTCCTCTTCATCAACAACCTGATCGGGATCGGCTTCGGCATCTTCTTCCTGGGCTTCATGTCCGACACGATGACCGCCACCTATGGCGAGCACGCGCTGCGCTATTCGATCCTCTACGGGCTGGGCTTCTACCTGCTGAGTGCGCTGCTCTACTTCATCGCCTCGAAGCGGCTGGCGAAGGATTGGGTCGCCTAGGTCGCGAAGCCCGGGTCGAGCCGGTAGGCTTTCCTCAGCAGCGCCGGCCAGGCGAGCAGGTTGGCGCCCATCTTGAGGCTGGCGCGGCCCTGCTCGGCGGCGACTTGCGGTGCGCCCTGCGGCGGGTTGTTGAGATTGGTCTCGCCGGCCGACAGCGCCAGCACCTGCGCCTCGCAGGCGCGCTCCAGGAAATAGAGCTTCAGGAACGCCTCGCCGACCGTCTCGCCGACGGTGAGCGTGCCGTGGTTGCGGAAGATCATCGCGCTCTTGGTCCCGAGATCGGCGATGATCCGCTCGCGCTCGGAAAGATCGACCGCGATGCCCTCATAATCGTGATAGGCGATCTCCTCGCGGATCACCATCGCGGTCTGGGTGAGGGGGAGCAGCCCCCCGGCATGGGCGGCGACCGCCTGGCCGTTCGGCGTGTGGAGGTGCATCACCGATTGCGCGTCCTCGCGCGCCATGTGCAGCGCCGAATGGATGGTGAAGCCCGCCGCGTTGGTGATGAACGGCGTCGGCGCGACCGGATTGCCGTTCATGTCCACCTTGACGAGGCTGGAGGCCGTCACCTCCTCGAACATGAGCTGATAGGGATTGAGCAAAAAATGATGCTCCGGCCCCGGCACGCGGGCGGAGAGGTGGGTGAAGATGAGATCGTCCCAGCCGAAATAAGCGACGAGGCGGTAGGCGGCGGCGAGATCGACGCGGATCTTCCACTCCTCCGGGCTCACCTGGTCCTGCATCGGCGGGATCTCGACGGTCGAAAGCGCATGCGCCTCCGCCATGTTGCGCGATATCGTGTCGATGCGTCCCATGACTCTCTCCCGAATATTGCCCGATCCTAGCCCTTCGCCGCGTCCGGCGCGACCCTGCCCGGATGAGCGGCGGCGAAGGCGTCGAGCTCCTGTGCATTGGCGTCTGCCCGCGCCAGCGTCGGCCAGCGATTCAGGTTCATGTCGAAGCGGCGAGCATTATAGGCCTGCGGCACCAGGCAGATGTCGGCCAGCGTCGGCGTATCGCCGCAGAGAAAGGTCCCGGCCCGGGGCGCGGCAAGCGCCTCCAGGGCGTCGAAGCCCTCGGCGACCCAGTGGCGATACCAGTCGTCGCGCGCGCCTTGCTCGATGCCCAGATCGGCGAGATATTTGAGCACGCGCAGATTGTTCAGCGGATGCACGTCGCAGGCGATGGTCAGCGCCATGGCGATCACGTGCGATCGCGCCGCCAGGTTTTCCGGCACCAGCCGGGGTTCGCAGACATGATGGTCGAGCGCGTCCATGATCGCCAGACTCTGGGTAAGCCGCATCCCGCCCAGCTCCAGCATCGGCACGAAACCCTGCGGATTGCGGGCGCGATATTCGTCCGATCGCTGCTCGCCTTCCAGCAGGTTCACCGGCACGCGCTCGAAGGCGATGCCCTTGAGATGGAGCGCGATGCGCACGCGATAGCTCGCCGAGGAGCGCCAATAATCGTAGAGGATCGGTTTCGTCATGGGATCAGCATAGCTGCCGGGGAGCGCGCGGGGAATGTCGGTGAACGGATTGTGGGCGAAGATGCACAAATGGCTGGCGCTGGCGATGGCGATCCAGATCCTGTTCTGGTTCGGAAGCGGGCTGTTTTTCGCCGTGGTGCCGATCGAGCGGGTGCGTTCGGAGCATATGATCGCCGAGCATGCGGCGGCGCCGGTGCCGTTCGACGTGGCGGCGGACGGGCTGTTGCGGCTGGGCTCGGCCGGCGTGACCGGCGAGCGGCTGGAAATCCGCGCCTTGCTCGACCGGCCGGTGCTGCTCGTCCATCGCGGCGAGGAGCGACCGCGCCTGTTCGATCTCGCCAGCGGTGAGCCGCTGTCGCCGATCCCGATGGAACTGGCGGTGCGGATCGCCGAGGCCGATCATGCCGGCGACGCGCGTGCGGCGCGGGTGGAGCTGATCAGAGAAGCCGGCGGAGAATATCGCGGCGCCGTGCCGGCCTGGCGCGTCGCCTTCGACGACGGCGCGAACCGCGCGCTTTATGTCGCTGCGGACAGCGGGCAGGTTACGGCGCGGCGCTCGACCTTGTGGCGGACCTTCGATTTTCTCTGGGGCCTGCACATCATGGACTGGCGCGGCCGCACCGATTTCAACACCTGGCTGCTGATCGTTTCGACCGCGCTCGGCCTGGTCGTCATCGTCTCGGGCATTGTCATGCTGCCGAGCCGGCTGGGCTATACCGCCTGGCGCCGCCGGCGCCGGGCGGACAGGCTTAATGCGAGGCAAATACCGACAGGCGACCGTCCCGCGTGAAGGCGATCGTCTGATAGGGCTCGCGCCGGTCGCCCTGCTCCATTCCGGGCGACCCGATCGGCATGCCCGGCACGGCGATACCGAGGATGTCCGGCCGCTCGTCGAGCAGGCGCACGATATCGGCGGCCGGCACATGGCCCTCGACCACATAGCCGCCGATGCTGGCGGTGTGGCAGGAATGCAATTGTTCCGGCACGCCCAGCCGCTGCGAGACCGGATGCAGGTTCGGCACGTCGGTCACATTGGCCGTGAAGCCGGCGGCGCGCAGATGTTCGATCCAGCCGGTGCAGCAATCGCAGGTCGGCGTCTTCACCACCTCGATCACGCGCGGGCGCGGCGCGGCGGCGCAGGCGGCCAGGGCGAGGGGCGCGAGCAGCACGAAGCGCCGCGAGACGGTTTCGATCTTCAGAACCATGCTCTCACTCCCACCAACAGGTTCCAGCCGCCGGCGCGCTCGCCCGCCAGCCGGCGATAATCGGCCGTGCCGCCAAAGGCACGTTCATATTCGACCCCGACATAAGGCGCGAATTCGGGCACGAACTCGTAGCGCAGCCGCAGCCCGGCCTCGGCCTTGGCGAGGCCGGAGCCGAGGCCCAGCTCCGGCACGTCCTGTGCGCTCAATTCGATCTCCGCGGTGGGTTGCAGGATCAGGCGCTGGGTGAGGCGCAGGTCATATTCGGCCTCGAAGCGCGCGGTGAACTCGCCCTTTTCGGAGATGAAGGCGGCGGCCGCGACCTCGAACCAGTAGGGCGCGAGGCCGTTGATGCCGAGCACCGCCCATGCGCGATCCGCGCCCCGGCGGAAATCCGCGCGCACGCCGAGCCTGAGATCGAACCAGGGGTCGATGGCGTGGCTCCACAGCGCCTGTGCCTCGATCTCCTCCACGCCATCGCCGAACGTGCCTTCGCCCCGGCTGGCGAGGACAAAGCGGTCGGTGGGCGTGCCGTACCAGAATTCGACGCCCTCCCAGCCATAGCCGTCACGGCCGCGCCGGACCGAGGCTTCCAGCCGGTCGATCAGGAAGCGTGAGGTCCGCATGCCGCCATGCTCGGCGGCGACGGCGGCGCGGACGCCGGCCATCCGCGCGGGATCGAAGACCGTGTCGGCGGCATGGGTCGGTCCGCCGAGCGCGCCGGGCGGCGGCGGGGCGACCGGCGGTGCCGTCGTCGGGGTCGGCATGTCGTGGCCGGCATGGGGATCTTGCGTGGTCCCGGACGGTTCCATGCGGTGTCCGGCGTGCGGATCGTGCGCCGGCGGGGGCATGTCGTGGCCCGCATGGGGGTCCGGCGGCGTTTCGGGGGGCTCCGCCCGGTGCCCGGCATGGGGATCGGGAGCGGCCGGCGGCGGCGGGGCGGGGTGGTGCCCGTGATGCTGGCCGTGCCCCTGGGCGAGCGCCGGCGTCGCGGCGGCGGCGAGGAGGAGGGGGAGGAGCCGTCTCATGTCGCCTCTCCGTCCATCGGCCGGACGGTGACTTTGCGCATCATCCCGGCATGCATGTGGTAGAGCAGGTGGCAGTGGAAGGCCCAGTCGCCGGGCGCGTCGGCGGTGAGATCGAATTCGACGATGCCGCCGGGCAGCACGTTCACCGTATGCTTCAGCGGATGGTGGCCGGCATGACCGTTCACCAGCTCGAAGAAATGGCCGTGCAGGTGGATGGGATGCGCCATCATCGTGTCGTTGATCAGGCGCACGCGGACCCGCTCGTCCCGCTCGAAGCGCAGCGGCTCGGGATTCTGGCTGAAGCGCAGGCCGTCGAACGACCACATGAAGCGCTCCATATTGCCGGTCAGGTGGACCTCGACGGTGCGCGCGGGCGGGCGCGGATCGGGGTTCGGGTTCAGCGAGACGAGATCGCGATAGGTGAGCGTCCGGTGGCCGGCATTTTCGAGGCCCAGGCCGGGCTCGCCGGTGCGGTCCATCGGCATCGGCGCGATCATGTCGACGCCGGGGTTGAGATCGACTTGCGGCGCGGTGGCGCCGTCGCGCATGTCATGGTCCATGCCGCCGTGATCGCCATGCCCCATGCCCATGTCGGCCATCGAAAGCAGCGGGCGCTCGCGCAGCGGCGGCACCGCCGCTTCCATCCCCAGCCCTGGCGCCAGCGTGGCGCGGCCGAGGCCGGAACGGTCCATCGCTTCCGCGACGAAGGTGTAGGCCTCTGGCCCCCCCGGCCGCACGATCACGTCATAGGTTTCGGCGACCGAGATCTGGAATTCGTCCACTTCCACGGGGCGCACGTCGATCCCGTCGGCGTTGACGACCGTCATGGGCAGGCCCGGGATGCGGACGTTGAAGATCGTCATCGCGCTGGCGTTGATGATCCTGAGGCGCACCCGCTCGCCCGGCGCGAACAGGCCGGTCCAGTTCTCCTCCGGCCCGTGGCCGTTGACGAGATAGGTGTAGGTGGTCGCGTTGACGTCCAGGATGTCGGTCGGATCCATCCGCATGCGCGCCCACATTGCCCGTTCGGACGCGGAGAGGCGGGCGCCGCCGTCGCCGGCCAGGGTCTGGCGCCGCCGGTTGAAATAGCCGGCCTGCTGGCGCAGCTTCGCCATGATCCGGTGGGGATGGAGGAAGCTCCAGTCGCTGAGCACGATCACATGCTCGCGGTCGTACCGGACCGGATCGGCGCCGGCCGGGTCGATGACCAGCGGCCCGTAATGGCCCTGCTGCTCCTGCAGGCCCGAATGGCTGTGATACCAGTAGGTCCCAGCCTGCCGCACCGGGAATTCGTAGGTGAAGGTCTCGTGCGGGCGGATGCCGGGGAAGCTGATGCCGGGTACGCCGTCCATCTCGAACGGCAGGAGCAGGCCGTGCCAGTGGATCGAGCTGTCCTCGTCGAGATGATTGGCGACGTGAAGGCGTATGGTCTGCCCCTCGCGCAGTCGGATGAGCGGGGCGGGCAGGGTGCCGTTGACGGTGATCGCATGGCCGCTGCGCCCGCCGGTGGCGAAGGTGCTGTGGCCGATGGCAAGGCGGATGTCCTCGCCGGACAGAGTGGCGCCGATGCCGGCACTGCCGCTCGTCGCCCAGGCGGGGAACAGGCCGGCGGCGCCGAGGCCCAGCGCCCCGGCGAGAAGCTGACGGCGGCCGATGACGGGCGTGCCGCTCACGTCTGGTCCCCCGCCAGCCCGTCCAGGATCGGGCAATCGGGACGCATATTGCTTCGGCAGGCCGTGACGAGGCTGCTCAGCGTCCGTTCCATCTGTTTCAATTCTCCGATCTTGCCGCGGATTTCCGCGATTTGGGCCTCGGCGGCGGCACGCACTTCCAGGTTGGAACGCTCGCCGTCGCGGTAGAGTGCGAGCAAATGGCGACATTCGCCGATCCCGAAGCCGAGGCCGCGGGCGCGGGCGATGAAGGAGAGTTCGTGCACGTCCCTGTCGCCATAATCGCGATAGTCGTTGTGGAGTCGCGCCGGCGCGACCAGCCCGATCTGCTCGTAATAGCGAATGGTCTTGGCCGGCAGTCCGCTGCGCCGGGCCGCTTCACCGATGTTCATGTCTATGCCTCCTGTGCCTTCCAGTAACTGGAAGGTCAAGCATGGGCGGATTCGGGGCGGCGGCGATCATTGCCGCCGCCCTTCCTCCTTATTCGGCGCGATGGTCCGCGTGCGCGTCCTGCCGGTCCCTGTCTTCGCAGCAGGCGTGACGATGACCGTCCTCGCCCTCGGCGCAGCATTCGGGTATGCGCCCGTCGGCATCGCGGGGGCAACATTCGCCGCGATGGCCGTCATGCTGGCCATGGCCCTGATGATCGCCATGCTGTTGCCGGTCGTGGCTCTGGTGCGATGGCGCCGGAGCGGGCTGCGGGGCATTTTGCGCCATGGCAGGCGCGGCGACCGCGAAGGCGGCCGCCAGGATGAGGATTTTCATTTCGGTCTCCTGACTATCGGATTGTTTGGAATCGGATCGTCAGGCGAAGCGCGGAGGCGGTGGATCGGCACCGGGGTGGAGGCCATCGAAGGCGGCGGGCGCACCGCCGTCGCCGGGCATGGCGGCCGGCACGATCATCAGCGCGATTTGCGACAGCGGCATCGGCGCGACCGCGGCGCAGGCGATCATGCAATCGATCGCGGCCTTGCCGGCCTTGCCGGTCGGGCCATGATCCGGTGCGGCCATGTCCTCGCAATGGCCGGCCATCGCCATCGGCGCAGCATGGTGGAGCGTCGCGGCGGCCTCCGCCATGCCTATCCGCCCGAACGGCGCGACGAGCAGGGCGAAGATCGCGATCAGCGGCAGAAGGCGGCGCGCGGTCGTCACGAGCGCGAGATTAAACTGGCACGGCCGATCGCGCAATCGGTGCGGGCGCGCATCTCCTTAAGCCTTGCTTAGGCATTGGCGCGCATCGTGGCCGACGAAGGAGAAATGAGCGTGACCATGGCGCAACTGGCCTTTCTTCCTGCTCGCAACGGCCGTCGGGCGGAACGTCGTATCGTCAATCTCGCCGCTCGCCTGCGCGATCCTGGCGCGCGGATCGTCGATGTCGATATCGTCAATCTGTCCACCGACGGCTTCATGGCCAGGGTTCCGGTCACGCTCGAAACGGGGTCCTTCGCCTGGCTGAAGCTGGCTGGGATGGAACCGCAGCATAGCCGCGTCGCCTGGATCGAGGATGGTCAGGCGGGCTTCGAATTCGTCACGCCACTGCATCCGGCGACTGTCCAACTCGCCACCGCGATGGGACGCAAGCCCGCCCCGCTCGGGCATTTCGGCGCCCCCGGGCGGCGTTAGGAACGGTCAGGGCCGCCGCTGCCGGCGCCACTTCACCGGCGACATGACGAAAGCGCGCCGGAACAGCCGGTTAAAGTGCGAGATGTCGTTGAAGCCCTCCTCCAGCGCGATGGCGGTGACGGGCGCGGCGCTGTCCTCCAGCCGCCGGGCCGCCGCGCGCAGGCGCAAGGCGATGACATACTGGTGGGGGCTGACGCCGGTCAGCGCGCGGAACCGGCGCAGGAAGTGAAAGCGGCTGAGGCCGGCCGCCGCTGCCAGCTCCGCGAGATTGTGCGGCTCGCGATAGCGGGCTTCGAGGAAGCGCGCGCTCTCCAGGATCCGGCGGGTTTCCCGGTCGGACGGGGACGGATCGCTGCGTCGCGCCGTCCCGAAGGCGTCGGCGAGCAGGCCCAGCAGCACATCCTCATGCGTCTCGCGGCTGCGCGCCAGGCGGCGGATCGCCGCCTGCATCGTCAGGCTGCCAGGCCCCGGCGGCGCGGCCGGAGCGGGAAAGCGGCCCCGCGACAGCCCCGCATCCTCGGCGGCCTCGTCGAGCAGCCCCGGCGAAAAGGCGACGATCGAGCGCCGGTTTCCGGCCGCATCGAGATGCGCGCACTGGAAACCTTCACCGGCATTGCCGAACAATATGGTGCCGGGGATGGCGAGCGTTTCGCCGCTTTCCCCGCGGTAGCGGAAAGCGCCTGATTCGACGACGCCGATCACCGGCCCAAGGTAGGTTTTCTCGAAGACACCGCCGGCATATCCGGTTCGTGCGTCCTCGCCGGCGCCGTAAAGCGCGCCACGCCGCGGCAATTGAGGCCCGGTCGTGTCGACCCTGAACTCGTTCGCCTGGATCATCGCCCCAGTCGCTTCCTCGTCTCGCAGCCCGCCGGGACGGCTACAGCAATATCCGCCAAGCGCGCCATGCCGTTTCGACGATATGCGCATATTCATGTACGAAGCGATGCAGCCGACGGCGCTCCTCCAAGGCGCCGGGCCCACAGGTCTCGGCTTTGGCGGCCTGCTCGGCCTGATTCTTGTTGCAGCAATATCCCCCAAGCACGCGTCGGTTGGGCCGGATATCCCGGCTGCGGCGGGCATGTCCGACAGGTGGAGAGCCATGAGATCCGACAACATGACCTTTATCGCGCTACCTTTCGCGATCGGCGCGATCGGCTTCGGACTGGCCGGCTTCCTCCACGGCGATTTCTGGCTGCAATGGCAGCTGGTGCCCGAAAGCCTGCCGGCGCGGGCGCCGCTGGCGCTGTTCTCCAATGCGCTGCTCGTCGCCGGCGGCGCGATGCTGCTGTGGCGGCCGCTGGCGCTGTGGGGAGCATTGCTGCTCGCCGGGAGCTACGGACTGTGGGCGATCGTCGTCCATGCCGCGCGACTCGCGGCGCATCCGCTCAACGCGGGGGTGTGGCTCGCCTTCACCGAGGTGGTGACCTTCGCCGTCGGCGGCGCGGTGCTGGCATTGCTGCTGACGGGAGGCGCGCGCCCGGTCGCGATGCGCGCGGCGCGCATCGTCTTCGCCGGCTGCGCCTTCGTCTTCGGGCTCTGCCATTTCGTCTATCTGGACATCACAGCCGGCATGGTTCCGGCCTGGATGCCCGGGCGCCATTTCCTGGCGGCGCTGACCGGCGCGGCGCATATCGCGGCGGCGGCCAGCCTCGCCTCGGGCGTGCTGTCGCGGCTCGCCGCCGCCTTGTTCACGGCGATGGTCGCCTCGTTCGCGCTGCTCGTCCACATTCCCCGGGTGATCGGCGATCCCGCCAGCCACATGGAATGGGCGATGCTGTTCATCGCCGTCTCGCTCGCCGGCGCGGCCTGGATTCTCAGGACCGGCATCGCGGCCCATGCGGGGCCGGGCGAAGGAAGCAAGCTGAGCTGGATCAGGGCCCGCAGATCGGCCCCCGCGCGCTAGGCGCGGACGCGGACGGGCCGAGCCTTCCTCGCTTGCGCTTGCTGCCCCGCCGGTCCGCCTGCTACCGCCGCGCGATGCGTGGCGGGGGCAGGCAGTGACGCGGCGGCGGATCGAGCTGACCGACAATGAAGGGGCCTTCCTGGCGCTCGTCCTGCGCATCCAGCCCGCGACCGCTTATCAGATCAGCCGCATCTACGAAGATTCGCCGGTCAGCAACTTCAACACCAGCAAGGGAAAGATCTATCCGATGATCCGCCGGCTCGCGGAGCAGGGGCTGGTCGAGAAACGCCCGGTGGAGGGCGATGCGCGCGGCTCCGAGGTGCTGCTGTGCACGGATGCGGGCCGCGAGGCGGTGCGCGCCTGGGTCCGCGCGATCCGCGCCAACCATCTCCTGCTGGAAGACCCGTTGCGCACCAAGGTCCAGTCGCTCGGCCTGCTCGACCGGGAGGAGCGGATCGCCTGGATCGTCGAGGTGAAGGCCGCCCTGCACGAAAAGCTGCGCGAACTCGAAGACTATGGGAAGGGCGTCACCGTGCCGTTCCACGAGTCCGTCCACGACAATGCCGTCAGCGCCCTGCGCGGGCGGATGGACTGGCTCGATCGGCTGCTGGAGCGGGTCGTGAAGGGCGAGCCGGGCTGAGGGCGGGCAAAAGAAAGGGCGGCGGACCGAAGCCCGCCGCCCTCCGAATTTGCTCTCTGGCAGGTTTCAGAAGCGCAGATTCGCCGAGATGAAGAAGTCCCGCCCGAGCGTATCGTAGGTGCCCGGGATGGTGTTCGCCTGCTCCTGGTTGGCGCCGATGATCGGTGGTTGCTTGTCGAACAGGTTGTTGATGCCCAGGTTCAACGTGAGGTTGTCGTTCACGTTGAACGCGAAGGCCAGGTCGAAATAGTGGTAGGCCGGGATCGTCTCCGTGAAGTAGGTGACATTGTCGTTGTCGTCCCGCACCCGGCCGGTGTACCGCCAGCGCAGGCTGGTGGTCAGCGGACCATCAATCCACGACAGGCGGCTGCTCCAGCTCCACTCCGGACGCACGCCTTGGGCGCCGATGATGACGCCACCGCAGAGGGTGCCGAAGCGCCCGGCACATTCGATCACATTGGGCAGGCCCGCCACCGGAACGAAGCTCCACTTCTCCATCCAGTTGCCGAGGAGCGAGAAATTGAGACGGGAATTGCCCGCGCCGAACGCGCTGAAGTTCAGCGGCAGGCTGTAGTCGATCTGGAAATCGACGCCGCTCGTCTCGAACCCGCCGAGATTGGCGAGCCTGGCATCGACGACGAACTCCCCGCCGATCACGCCGGTGAGCGGATTGCGGTTGATCAGCCGGCACAAGGGCGCGTTCGCGTCCTGGACCGCCGTGTAGCACAGGTTCAGGATGTTGTTCACGCCGCCCGCGGTCGCGGAAATCGCCTGGTCGATCGTGATGTTGTAATAATCGACGGTGATGTTGAGCCGCGGGATGAAGCGCGGCCGGATGACCGCGCCCACCGTCCAGGTGTCGGAGACCTCTTCCTGCAGGTTCGGATTGCCGCCGAAAAGGCCCTGGATCTGGGCGTTGGGCTGAACCGGTCCGGTCCAGACCGCGCCCGCCGGGACGCCGGTGGCGATGCAAAGCTGACGAACCGTCTCGGTCCGTAGCGCCGTCGGGAAACGGCTCGAGCAGGGGTCGGTCGCCGCCGGGAAGCCCTGGGCCTGGCCGCCGAACAATTCGGCGACGCTCGGCGCGCGGATGGCGCGCTGATACTGGCCGCGGAAGGTGATGTCGCGGATCGGCGCCAGCTCGGCGCCGACCGCATAGGTCCACACGCCGCCGACATTGGCGAGCGAATAGTCGGAGTAACGGGCCGCGCCGTTGAGCTCCAGGCGGTGGATGAAGCCGTCCTGGACGATCGGCACCCGAAGCTCGGCGAACACCTCCTTGACTTCATAGGCGCCCGCGGTCGGCTGGCCGGCGTTGAAGCCGACCACGTCGCCCGACGACAGGGCCGTGTCGGGGATGAACTCGCCGCTCATCGACCGCCACTCGACACCCGCCGCGAAGGCGACCGGATCGGTGGCCGAGCCGAAGGTGAAGAGCGGGCCGGAAATGCTGGCCTGCGCCACCTGCATCTGCCCGATATTGGTGTTCTGCGCCAGGATCGAGATCTGGTCGATGCAGGTCTGCGAGAGTTGGTTCTCGCCGAACACGTTGCAGGTGCCGTTGGCGACCAGCCGGTTGAACGCCGAACGCGAGATGTTGCCGTCCTGGACGTTCGACGTCCGGTTGCGCGAGAACATGTAGTAGACGTCGTAGTTCAGCGTGTCGGTGATGTCGCCACGCACGCCGACCAGGGTCCGCCACGAATTGCGCTCGTCGAGCGTGTTGCGCGAGCCCACCTGGGTGACGCGCGTGTTGACGTTGAGCCGGACATGCGTCGCGGGCAGCGGCACGCCGGCCTGCGGCGTGGTGCCGATCGTGAAATTGTTGAACGGCAGCGCCACGCCGGCGGCGATCGCGGCCGCATTGGCGGCCTGCTGGTTGGCCGCGATCTGCTGGAGCTGGGCGAAATCGGCCGCCGACAGCAGCGGCTGGACCGCCGCCAGGTTGATATCGACATTGCCGCCGATCGGCGTTGCGGCCAGCTCGTTGGCGACGCGATTGTTGATGAACGTCATCTCGGCATAAGCGTTGATGCCCGGAGCGATCTCATATTCGCCATAGCCGCCGAGCAGCCAGCGCTCCTGCGGGACCATCAGATAGTTGGCCGGGGCGTAATTGTAGCTGTCGGTGTTCGGGTTGTACGGCCGGCTGGCGCCGGGCGCCGCGAAATAGGCGCCGCTGCCGGCATAGTTGGTCCCGGCGGCGATGTCGAAGCAACCGGCGTTGCGCGGCGGATTGCCGGTGCCGCCGCAGCTGGCGCCGGGGCCGACCGTCACCGTGGCGGGGGCGACAATCAGGCCGAACGGCGTCGCGGCCGAGCCCAGCGGGATCAGCTGCGTGGGATCGAGGACACCGCCGACGGTCGGCTCGCCCAGCGCGAAGAAACCGAAATCGCGGTCGGCCTGCATGATCTGGCCGCGATTGAAATATTCGCCATAGACCGTGACATGGCCGCGGCCGTCGGCGAACTGGGTGCCGATCGCGATATGCCCGCCGTAGCGCCGGCCGTCGCCTTCCTCGGTGATGTTGTACTGGCCGCCCATGATGATGCCGTCGAGATCGCGGCGCAGGCGGAAGTTGATGACGCCCGCGAGCGCATCGGAACCGTAAACGGCCGAGGCACCACCGGTGACGACATCGACGCTGTCGATCAGAAAGGTCGGGATGGTGTTGAGATCGACCGTCTGTGCGGCCGAGAAATTGACCCAGCGCCGGCCGTTGACCAGGACGAGGTTACGGATGGCGCCGAGGCCGCGCAGATTGAGCGTGGCGCCCTGGCCGCCCGGATTGTTCGAGAAGGCGGTCTGGCCCGGAATGACCTGGGGCAGCGTGTTGAGCACCTGTTCGACATTGACCGCGCCGGACAGCGTGAACTCTTCGCTGCTGACCACGGTGAGCGGGCTGGTGGAGGTGAGGTCGCGGCGCGCGATGCGCGAGCCGGTGATGACGATCGCCTGGCCGGCGTCGTCGTCAGCCGCCGTCGTCGTGGCCCCGTCGTCGTCCTGCGCGAACGCCGGCGTCGCCGCGAAAAGGCACGCGGCCGTGCTCAGCAGCATGGCGCGCGCCGTGAAATCCTTGCTTCTCATTCCTCATCCTCCTGTTCGATGTCGCGGTCGATGTCCCTCGAATGGGTGGGAGCCTGGGCGCGACGCACCTGGCCCGGCGCCCTAGCCGCCTGTGTGCGGCGCGGACCCCGTCGATGACGCTGATGTTTAGCCGGTGTCGCCGCTCTCACAAGCTTAAATTAGTACGTTTCGTACTTCCTGCCTTGTGCTGTTGCAGCGCTGCCACATAGGTAGCGCACTGCTTGTGCGAAAATCGTCCCAAAATCAGAACGCAGTTGGTACGATACGCTCCAATTCATCAGGTGCGAGACATGCTGGTGCCGGGGGGCGGCCCGGTATCTCGTAAGTGTCGATCGGTTGGATCTCGATGCCCGCACCGTGCCTTCTGTAGCCCAGAGGCGGATGCTTTAATGCGACCTCGGCGGCCTCGTCGATCGTCTCAGCATGGACGAGCAGGAAGGCGCCAACTCGCGCTTCACCCTCAGCCGGCAGGCCGTCTTCGCGCCGCGCCGCCCGGCTGCCCCCCACGGTCAGGGACAGGCCGGACTCGCCGATCTGCCCCTCGATAATCACAGCGTTTGCCCGGTCGCGCCCGCTTGGCGCGTGACGACCGGTATCGCGGTCCACTGGCGCGTCGCGATCGAAATAGCAGAGGCACAGGAACAACATGTCCTGTCGGTGCCTCCCCATTCAGGCGCGGCCGCGCAAGCGCGCATCCGCCGAACGCCGCCGCCGTGCGGGTGAATGTCGCGTATCAGTCTTCGGCGCGCGGGCCGTTGAGGAAAGTGCGGACGCGCTTCGCGTAGATCCGGCCGGCCCTCAGCCGCTCGCCGCAAGCCAGCACCACTTCGAGCCCGCCCAGCCGCGGCGCCACCACTTCGCGGACGGCGTCGGTGCGGACCAGGGTGCGGCGGTGGATGCGCGTGAACTTGTCCGGATCGACGCGTTGCTCGAAAGTCCGAATCGAGCCGCGCAGCAGATAGGAACCGGCGCCAGTATGGATGCGGACATAATCGTCTTCGCTGCTCACCCAGTCGATGCTGTCGATCGCGACGCGCACATAGCCGCCGAGCGATTTGCGGATCCACAATTCGGTTTCGTAGCGCGTACCGTCCTCCTGATGGCGCAGCTCCTCGCGCAGGCTGGCGATGACGGCTTGAAGCTCCCCCATCCGTTCCCGAGCGCTTTCCGTCTCGCAGCGTTCCCGCGCCCGCGCGATCGCCGCGGCCAGCCGTTCCGTCTCGATCGGTTTCAGCACATAATCGGCCGCATTGGCCTCGAAGGCGCGCACGGCATAATGATCGAAGGCCGAGACGAAGATGATCGTGGGCGGCTGGTCGGCGGGCAAGGCATCGACAAGGTCGAAGCCGCTGCCGTCGCGCATCCGGATGTCGAGCAGGACGATGTCGGGCGCGAGCCGCTTGATCATGTCGATCGCCGCGGCGCAGCCATCGGCCTCCCCGACCAGCACGACATCGTCGAGCGCGGTGAGCGCGTGCCGCAGCCGGCGCAGCGCCAGAATCTCGTCGTCAACGGTCAGAACGCGCAGGGGGCTCATGCCGATGCCATTATAAGCGGGAGGGTGATCGTGCAGGTGAAGCCGGGATCGTTCCAGCGCGTATCGAGCGCGTGGTTCCGACCGAACCGCTGCTCCAGCCGTTGCCGCACATTGTTGAGGCCAAGACCCGCGGCATTTCCCTCCGGCGTGGGTGGCGTGGTTCCGCCATCGGTCACGGCGATCGACAGCAGGTCTTCGCGTGCGCGTGCCGAAATGGCGATCCGCGCCGGCGGCGCCGATCCCGCGACGCCGTATTTCACGGCATTTTCGACGAGCGGCTGCAGAATCAGTGCCGGTACGGCGACATTGGCGAGCTCTGGAGGGAAATCGATGTCAAGCTTGAGATCGGGATAGCGCAGTTGCTCGATCTCCAGATAGGCACGTTGCAAATCGAGCTCGCGCGTCAGCGGGATGTCCTCGAACGGATCGATCGAAAGAGATTGACGGAAGAAGGTGGCGAGCTTCCCGACCATTCGGTCCGCGTCGGTATTGCGCCCCTCCGTGATCAGCGCGGAGATCGAATTAAGGCTGTTGAACAGGAAATGGGGATTCACCTGATTGTACAGCGCGCGCAACTGCGCCGTTTGCGCGTGCGTGCGCAATTCCGCCGAGCGCAGCTTTTCCGCCTGGATATCGAAGCTGTAATTGAGCGCGAGATAGAGACCGGTCCAGGCCAGGAAGAACCACATATAATAAGACAGGCTGGTGATCGCCGATGCCCAGTTGATCGTGGGCGACCAGCCGGGCGGGCCGACCATCCAGAAGCCGAAATAGACGATCCAGGCATAGATCTCGGCCGCCACGGGGGCGAGAAGGATGGCGAGCAGCGCCTGACCTCGGAAGGTCGGCGCGGCGAAACGCTCCAGCGTGAAGTGGATAGCGAAGCACAGGATGACGCCGAACAGGGCGAGGATGGCGCGCAGCGCGGCGATGGCGAGCAGCCACTCCGCGCCGCTCGCCACGGCCCCGCCGGTCAGGATCGCGAAATTGGAAAGCCAGAAGAGGACGGTGAGCAGCAGAATCGCGCGGATACGCGGTTTCAGGCGAATGGCGAACCACGCCGTGCCGCGCCGCGCGGGCGGCTCCTCGATCTGATCCATGACAAGCTGCGGCATCGGCGGAATATGGGCGAGCGGGCGGCGAAGGTCGAGCGACGTTCGACCGGATGCAATCGACGTTCGGCGGCATGATCGCCTCTCCAGCCGTCCAGTCCACGCGTTCGCGGGCGGCGCGCTTTGCGTCATCCGCATCGCGCGGCATCCTTGAAGTCAGCTACCGGTGTTTGCGGATACCCCCTAGCATTCGATGTGCGTCGGCGGCTCACTTCAGGGAGGCGGGTTTGAACCCGCCTCCCATTTTTTGCGCGCATTCCTCTTCAGTAGAGGCCGGGACGTGGAGCCGGGCGTTCGGGCCGGATCGAAGCGGGGCCATTCCCCCCGCCGGCGCCAGCGATGCGATGCAATGAAGCGGTCTCCAGCGGTCCGTCATGGCGACGCACCATTGGCCAATCGCCCATCCGCAGGGGCGGTGCGGCCGCGCCTGCCTCGCTCATCAGGCATTTGTCGTTCATTCCGCTCATGATCGTGGCGGCCACAAGCCAGGGCCAGCCGGTTGCCGCCAAGCGTCGCTATGAAGCCGTTGAACGGTCCGACGGACGTTCAGTCCGCTCGCGGCGGCATGCGCGTCGCCTGGACGTGCACTGCGCGCCAACAGCCGTCGATCCGCCGGAACGTGTCGGCAAAATGGATGCGGCTCGCGAACGCCCGGTCGCCGGCAGTGCCGCTGAGCACCACTTCGCCGCCAACGATCCCCGCATCCGCGCCGAGCGAGACAATATAGGGGTCGAGTATCGTGACGGGGTCAAAGCGGATGGCTGGATCGGTCCAGCCCGCGATGAAGGCGATTTTGTCCTGGCGGGCGCCATCGCTGCCGACGAAGACGAGCTCGTCGGCGGTCATCGTCTCGAGCACGGCGCGATCCCCCTCGATCTGCGCGCGGTCGAAACGGTCACCGGCCTCGCGCAGCGTCACGGTGCAGCCGTCGCGCGCCACTGCCAGGTCCGGCGCAATGCTCAGCAATCCGGCCGCGAGCGCGGTCCCTGCCATGCCGCGCCTGAACGTGCGCTTTTCCGTACGGCATCGGCTTGTCATTTCACGCTCCCTCGCAGCCCTTCGCCCCTCAATGTCCGAACTTGCCGGATCGGCGCAATCACCTATCCACCGGGCCGCCCGGCGATGCAGCCGAACGTCGCTTCGCCGAGCAGGCAAGGTGACGGAAAAGAATGGCGTGCGACGCAGTCGCTAGCGAACCGGTCTCTACAGCCATGAAGAGAACGACCGGACGCCGGACGGCGCGTGCTGGCCTGAAGCGGACAGGCCGACCTTCGGGAAAACCGCCGCGGATTGAAGCATGTCTCAAACGGCTGAGGACATGGTTTCGCGATATGTGTTCAATATCGCACAAGATCGGAAGCCAGGAACACGGGTCCGGCGAAATGGGCTCGCGCTCCATCCAGATAGGGGGCAGCGCTGGCTTCGCCATCCCGGCCGGGTGCCACATGAGTCAGCACCAGGCAGCCTGCGCCCGCCGCCGCGGCGAGGCGGCCGGCGGCGTCCGAGGTCAGATGATCGGCGGCGAGATTGGCCATCAACGCGTCCAAACGCGCGCCAGCCAGGCCAGGCGCATGCGACAGGGTTTCGCGCGATCCCGCCAGATCGATCACTTCCGAGACGAGAAGGTCGGCCCCGCGCGCGAACTCGGCCAGCCGATCCGACGGACCCGTGTCGCCGGTGAAGACGACGGTCCGTCCGCCTGCCTCGATCCGGTAGGCGTAGGAGCGGGCATAGCGCGCCGCCACGCTGCCAGCCGGAAAATGATAGTGAGTATTGGTGAGTGCCGTCACGACGACCGCGTTGTCGCGATAGACGAGATGCGGTCCGTCCTCGCCGGACGGAATATCATATCCGCTCACCGTCCCGGCAAGCGGGACGATGGGTGCTCCAGGCATTACCGGCGCGCGTTCGGCCGCATGGGCAGCGTCGGTCAGGCCTCGCACCATGCGGACGGTTCCGCGCGGACCCCAGACCGGCAGGATGCGATGCTGTTGCAGGACCCAGCGCCGCAGCAGCAGCGGCCCCAGTCCGGCGATGTGATCGACATGTTGGTGGCTGAGGAAGACGGCGCGGATGCGGGCCAAGTCGAGGCCGGCCGCCGCCATTTGCCGCACAACGCCGTCACCGGTATCGAACAGATAGACCGCGTCGCCGATGACCAGCGCATTGGCGGGCTGCCCGCGCTCATATCGCTCCAGCGGTCCGCCGCCCGTGCCGAGCGTTACCCATTGCGCGCCGCCGTCGTTCGGGCAGCGCGCCGCCGCGCCTGCCGACCAGAGCGCCAGTGCGAGCAGCGGCCAGGCTTTCATGCTGTCTCCTCGATCTCGACCATGATGGCGAAGCCGGCCAGTGCCGCCTTCGACATCTCGCCCGAGCCGGCCGGGCAGCGGACATGGGCGATCATGCCGCGCCGGTCGTCAAGGATGACCTCGACGACGGCGTCCATTCCGTCGAGCGCAGCGGCGATCGCGCGCTCGGCTGCATCCCGCCGCAGCGCCGGCTTGAAGATCTTGCCCACGGCGGTGACAGGAATGGCATCGAGGATGATGACCTCCGCCGGCGCGGCCGGGCGCTCGGCGACCGTCTCGCGCGCGAATTCGCGCAGCTTTTCGGCAGTAACATTTGCCCCGGGCGTCAGCGCGACATAGGCGACTGGGACTTCGCCGGCATAAGCGTCCGGCCTGCCGACCGCCGCGGCGAGCTCGACCTCGGGGTGCCGGTGCAGTGCCTCTTCGATCATCGCAGGATCGATATTGTGGCCGGCGCGGATGATGAGGTCCTTGGCGCGGCCGAGCAGCCAGACATAGCCATCGGGGTCGCGCCGGGCGAGGTCGCCGCTGTCAAGCCAGCCGGGCAGCGGCCAGATTCCGGCGTTGCGCTCGGCCTGGCGGTAGCCTGGAAAGAGATTGGGGCCACTGAGCAGCAGGTTGCCGGGTTCGTCGCCGGCGCAATCGCGCACATAAGCTCCCTCTTCGTCGAGGATGGCCGGGCGGACGCCCTGGTAAGGCAGGCGCAAGCCGATCGAGCCGATCCGCCGCTCGCCATCGCGCGGATTGGCGGTGCTGAGCGCGGCGCCCTCGGTCATGCCGTAAAGCTCGAGGATGCGCAGGCCCGTCTTCGCCTCGAACGCCTCGAAGAGTGGAACGGGCATCGGTGCGGCGCCGCACATGGCGAAGCGCAGCGAGGCGATGTCGTGCGCCGCCGGCAGGATGTCCAAAAGCCCGGCGAGGATGGTGGGCACAGCGCTGAACAGAGTGGCGCGATGGCGCGCCACGATCCCCCAGAAATCCGCCATCATCGCCTTGTCGCGATAGCCCTGCTGGCCGGTTAGGATCGAAGCCGCGCCCCAGTAGATGCCGCCCAGCCCGGTCGCGACCGCGGCATTGGCGTGGAAAAGCGGCAGGCCGGTGAGGATACGGTCTTCACGCGTCAGGCCCAACACAAAGCCTGCCGTCCAGGCCATGAACACCTGGTTCCAGTGGGTCTGTTGGGCGAGTTTGGGCGTGCCGGTGGTGCCGCCCGTGTGGAAATAGACCGACACATCGTCGCCCGAGACGCACCGCCCGCTGACCAGCCGGTCGCCGGGCTGACCGGCACAGCCGGCCGTGAAGGGGACGGCCCCGTCCATCGCCGCACCGACCGCGATCACCGTTTCCAGCGCCGGGTAAAGCGCGCGCACCGCAGCCGCCTTGGCGGTGACGTCGAATGCGGTGCCGGGGCCGCCGGTGACGAGCACGCGGCTTCCCGCCGCCGCCATGATCGCCGCGATCTGCTCGGGCCGGAGCAGCGGGTTGACCGGATTGGCGGCCCCGGCCAGCGATCCGCCCCACAAGGCGTAATGGGTCTCGGGCAGGTTGGGCAGCAGAATCGACACCGCCGCGTCCGGCCGGACGCCATGCGCGTGGAAGAGGTTGGCGGCGGCAATGATGCGTGCTTCCAGCTCCGCAAAGGTCACGGTCTCCGGCCGGTCTCCGGCGCGCCCGTCCGGTAGCCAGATCAATGCCGGATCGTCGGGCGCCCGCGCCGCGCTCACACGCAGCATGGCGTCGATTGTGCGGACCGGGATGCGCTCTTCGAGTGGCACCGCCTCGACTGCGCGAACGTCATCCGGTCCGGCGAAGCGTTCCATGTCAGCCCATCGGCTTGGCATCGACCAGGACGGCGGCGATCACGCACGGCTCGGTACCGCGATTGACCCAGGCATGTTTGGTCGCGCGCTGGACGATGCAGTCGCCCGGACGCAGCGTCACTTCGCCGTCCTCCATCACCATCGCCATCTCGCCCTTGATCACGATCAGATAGTCTACCGAGTCGGTATAATGCATCGATCCGTGGGTCTTACTGTCCTCCTCGGAGGGGCGGTTGTGGCTGCCGAGCGAATCGAACGCCGCGTCGACATCGATGCCGCCGGCGGCGTCGGGCGGAATCTCGACGACGCGGAAGATCGTGCCGCCTGGTCCCGGATCGTGGCGAATCGGCCGGGCGCCGCGATCGGCATCGCCCTTATTGTCGACTGGCATTTCCTCGGTGGTCCACAATTCAGTGACGAAGGCGCCCTTCCAGCCACCGATGGGCAGGACGTTCGACGCGGCGGAATCAAAGGTGACCCGGGAGCGGCCGTCGGGCCCGAAGCCGGTCACGATGCGTCTTACCTGATGGGCCATGGCGATACTCCCTTGCCTGGATGATGGTCAGCGCCGGACGATGCGGTTGGCGAGCGTCCCGATCCCCTCGACGGTGAGTTCGACGAGGTCGCCCCCGGCCAGCCGCCGGTCGAGTTCGAAGCCGCAGCCGGACAGAACAGTGCCCGAGCCGATCACTTCACCCGCATGCAGATCGCGCTCGCGGCTGAACTGGACGATGGCGTCCTCGAAGCGATGGTGCATGCTTGCCGTCGAGCCGCGCGACCACAATTCGCCGTTCACATGCGCGGTCATGGCGAGCGCGTAGGGATCGTCGAATTCGTCCGGCGTGGCGATGCAGGGGCCGAGGCCGTTGGCGAAGTCCTTGCCCTCGCCGGGGCCGAGATTGGCGCCCATCACCCGAATCTGGGTGTCACGCGCCGACCAGTCATTGAAGATCGTGTAACCGAAAATGTGGTCGCGGGCGCGTTCCGGCGGGATGTCGCGCCCGCCCGGGCCGATCACGCAAGCCCATTCGAGCTCATAGTCCATCCAGTCCGAAGCGGACGGCCAGGCGATATCCGCGTCCGGGCCGATCATATGGAGATGATCGGCATTGTAGTAGATCACCTCGTCCCGGAAGACCGGCCCGATGCTGTATTTTCCACTCGCGCGCAGCCGCTCCAGCGCTGCCTCCGGATCGTCTTCCCCAGCGGCGAGTTGGCGGGCCAGCTTGTCCAGCGCCTTTTCCATATGTTCCAGGAACAGGCAGCAATCGCGCAGGCGCACCGGACGTGGCAGCGGCGCAAGGAGCGTCACCGCACTGAGCGGCAGGATCGCCTCGTTGGGAGGTGTCTCGGCAAGATCCCGGGCCAGCGCCAGCGCGTCTGGAGCCGCCTCGATCAACGCCTGCATGGAGCGCGGAAAAGCGAGCCCTCTCGCCACAGCGGCGGCGCCCAGATCGACCAGCTCCCCTTCGCCCGCGAGCGCACCCACGCGTTCGCCGTTTACACCTGTGAACGTAACCAGCCGCATCGGCGTCAGAACCTGACACCGAGCGTCACGCCATAGGTACGTGGCGGCTCGAACGAGCCGAGCAGCGGCGAGCCGACCAGGCTCGACCCGATGAAACCCGCCGACACGATCGTCTCGTTGCCGATGTTCCGCATGAAAGCAGTCGCACTGAAGCGCTCGTCGGGGCTGCGCCAGGTGAGATAGGCGTTGAACAATTGGTAGGCGGGCTGCGAGACGTAATCGACGTTGAACTGGGTGAACCAGATCCGGTCGACGAACCGTCCTTCGCCGCGCAGCGTGATCTCGCCGATCCCGGTTTCCCAGGTATAGCTGGCGCCGAGATTGATCGTGTAAGTGGGCGACTGGGTGAGCTCGTTTCCGGACAGGTCGATGACCCCGAGCTGCGGCCGGGCCGGGTCCGCGGACGCATAGTCGCGATATTCCGTGTCGAGCAGCGAGATCGCGGCATCGATCTGCAAACCGCGCACTGGTCGGAAAAGAATCTCCGCCTCCAGCCCCATGATGCGAGCGCTCGCCGCATTCTCGATCACCACCGCGGTGCCGACGATCTTGGTCACCTGCAGGTTGGAATAATCGTAATAGAAGGCGGACAGGTTGGTGGTCAGGCGTCCGCCGAGCCATTGGGCACGGATTCCGCCTTCATAATCGTCGAGCCGCTCCGGTGCATAAGGCGCCTGTACGACGCCGAGATTGAAGCCGCCGCTTTTGAAGCCGCGCGACCAGGTGGCGTAGAGAAATACATCGTCGCTCGCGCGATATTCCAGCGTCGCCGAAGGCGTGAAGGACGACCAGTCGTCCTCGGCCTGACGGCGCACGCCCGGCGGCGTCGGCGGGAATTGCGGCACGAAGGGCGGCCATGGGGTGGCGAAATCGAGCTTGAGCTCTTCGTCCACGCGCCGCCGCTCTTCACTATAGCGCGCGCCGAGCCGTATCGCGAGGCGATCGGTGAGCTCGAAACGAAGGTTCGCGAAAACCGCCCAGGCGTCGGTGTCGAGCTGGCCGACACCATAATAGCCCTGGCGGTAACCTGTGAGCGGCGGCAGCACCGGCGCGGGTGACAGCACGACCGGATCGAGCGCGATGCGGGTGCCGCCGAACAGGGATTCGGTGAAATAATAGCCGCCGATCATCCAGTCGCCCCGGCCGAAATCGCCGGCGAGGCGCAGCTCCTGGCTGAAATGGTCCGAACGCTCGAACTGGTCGTAGACGGTGAGCGGCGCGCTGGTGACGTCGAGGTCGGAGGTGACCTGGAAATCGTTGTCGCGATAGCCGGTGACCGAGACGATCTCGACCGGCCCGAGATCCCAGCGCAGATTGGCGCTGAGGCCCCAGAAGGTGCGCTCGTTCTCCGGGCCGGAATCGGACGTGGAATCGCGCAGGTTCGTCGGCACGACGCCGCCGGCACGGATGCCGGTCAGCTCTTGGCCGGGCAAGGGCGGGGTGGAATTCGGATCGGGCCGGCTGCCCTGCCCCAGATAGTGGAAGCTGTAGGCATGGTCACTCTGGTCGAACCAGTCGGCGGCCAGACGGATCTCGAAATTGTCGGCGGGATCGAAATGGAGCTGGGCGCGGATCGCGCGCGTGGAAAGATCGTCGACATCGCGGCCGTTGGTGAGATTGGTGCCAAAGCCGTCCCGTTCGTTGATCTGGAAAGAGAGCCGCGCGCCTATGCCGGGGCCGAGCGGACCGCCGACCGCGCCTTCGATCCGGAAGGCGTCATAATTGCCGTAGCTCGCGTCGACGTAGCCGTTGAGCTGGCGGCCCGGCGCGCGGGGAATGACGTTGATGGCGCCGCCGGTCGCATTGCGCCCATAGAGAGTGCCTTGCGGCCCGCGCAGCACCTCGACCCGCTCGACGTCGTAAAAGCCGGTGAGTGCCGCCGCGGGCCGGCTGATGAATACGCCGTCGAGATGGTAGGCGACGCGGCCTTCGTTGCCGACGGTCGTATTGTCGAAGCCCACGCCGCGGATCGCGATACGCGCATTGCCCGTAGTCTGGCCGAAATTGACGCTCGGAAGCTGTTGGGCGAGTCCTTCGATATCGACGATCTGGCGCTCTTGGAGCGTGTCGCCGGAAACCGCCGAGACCGAAGCCGGCGTTTCCTGAAGGTCGGTCTCGCGCTTTTGCGCGGTGATAACGATGGCGTTGCCATAATCTTCGGACGCGCCCGCGCCGTCCGGGACGACCTCCTGCGCTTGTGTCGGCATTCCCCAAGCCGCCAGCAAAACGGCGGGTGCCGCAGCGCCGAGCGCACGATGAATGAAGTGCGACATTCTCCCCTCCCTTGGCCCTGGAGGCCCATGACGGGCGCGGCTTTACGCCATCTGCCCCCGGAACCGCTTTACGGGGGTCCCGCAATTTCATAGAGAGTATGTCGTTCGACTGACTAACTGTCAAGATTGCATGTCATGGCAGGCGGTTTCTATCTGTGCGATGGCTTTCCCGCCGCCGCACGGGCCGGGAAGAGGAAGGATACGGGATGGCGGCGCCCAAGGGCGGATCACGGCAACGGCTGCTGGACGCCGCGGAAAAGCTGTTCGCGCAGAAAGGGTTCGACGGCACGTCGATACGCGATATCGCGGCACGCTCGGGCGATACGATCGGGACACTCAGCTATCATTTCGGCAGTAAGGACGCCTTGCTGGGTGAAGTCGTACGCCGCCGCTTCCATGCGCTCGGCGAAATGCGCCGCGACAAATATCGGGCAATTCGCGCCGAGAGGACGCCGGACCTCCACGATGTGATCCGATGCATCGTCGAGCCGTTTGTCGATCGAGCGCTGCGCGGCGACGAGGAATGGCACAGCTATATCGGCCTGCTAGGGCGGATGATGTATGCGCACGACAAGGATCATGCGGCGCAGATCGCCGACTTGACCGATCCGATCTCCGCCGAACTGCTCGGTTGGCTGCAGGACGCCGCACCGTCGGCCCATAGGGTCGATATCGCCCATGGCTACCGTTTCATGATCGCTGCGATGATCGACGCTTGCTCGGATCATTCCGCCAGACGCGTGGGACGCGTCACCGGGGAAACGGAAAGCCTGCTGGATTCCGATCAGGTTTGCGACAGGCTGGTCAAATTCCTGATTGCGGGTTTCTCGGCCGTCATCGCGCCGGATTGGCCGGCGAATGGCCACCGGCAAGGCCAAAAAGCCTGAGGCCGGCTGGCCGCTTATGGACTGCGGTTTGCGATAGAGTGGGGCTGGAAGCAGCGAACGACCCTTCCGCCGCTGCGCCCTGCGTTTCCTGCTTTGAGTGGTGGTGCCGCTTGTCGGACTCGAACCGACGACCCCATCATTACGAATGATGTGCTCTACCGGCTGAGCTAAAGCGGCGCGCCCGGGAAAGAGCGGGCCATTATCAGTGCGTCCGGCGAAAGACAAGCGGGCGGAGCGGGGTCAGGCTTAACCATATCTCAACCACGATCGGTGCAAGTTCGTCCTTCGTGAAGAGTGGCGGGAGCGTGGCGCCGGCATGGATAGTTTTCGGGGCTTCGAGGACGATGCGGCGCTGACGCCGATACCGGAGGAGGAGCCGAGGATGGAGGCTCCGCCGGAGATCGGCGTGGATGAGCGCCGGATGCACGTGCGCGCCTACAATTACTGGGTGTCGCTCCTCAACGGGCGCGACTATCCGTCGATCGGCGACGTTGATCCCCAAACGATCGGGGATTTCGGGCCGAACAGCGTGCTGCTCGATTTTTCGCGCAACGAACATGACCCCGGCATCGCCTTTCTGGGCGCTGCGCTGCGCGCTGAGTGTGCGCTGGAGCGCGACATCCAGTCGATCAGCCAGGTGCCGGCGCGCTCGCTCCTGTCCCGCCTGACCGACCATTATCTCCAGATCATCGCCAATCGAGCGCCGATCGGCTTCGAGGCCGAGTTCGTCAGCGATCTCGGCAAGAACATGCTCTATCGCGGCATCCTGATGCCGCTGTCGTCGAACGGCGAGGCGATCGACTTCATCTACGGCGTCATCAACTGGAAGGAGATGGCGGACAGCGAGATGCTGGACGGCATCGCCGGCGAAGTCGACCGGGCCGTGGCTGCGGCACAATCGCCTTCCGAGGGCGCGGTCTGGGCGGATGGCCCCAGCGCCGGCCTCGCCGAATTCCCCGACGACGCGGCGGCCGAGGCGGATGCGCCGACTGCCGACGACGCTACGCTGAGCCTGTGGTCCGATGCCGATGGCCTCGCCGACCGGCTGGTCGCCGCGCGCGAAGGCGCGGAGGCGGCGCTCGGTGCCGATCAGCGCAGCCGCGCCGCGCTCTACCGCGCGCTCGGCCTCGCTTACGATTTCGCGCTGGCGGCGGACGAGGATCCGGACGGTTATTCCGAATTGCTCGACGATGCCGGGCTGAAGGTCCAGGCGCGCGCCCCGATGACGCCGATCGTGAAGCTCGTCTTCGGCATCGGCTATGACAAGACCCGCCTCACCGAATTCGCCGCCGCGCTCTCCTGGGCGGACCGCACCGGGGTTCCCGCCGGTGCGCTCGCCGAGCTGATCGAGGGCCATGAAGGCGGCCTCAAGGGCATCGTCGCCGCGGAACGCGCCTTTCGCCGGCGCCCGACCAAGCCCGACCGCTGGGCGGAGATCCGTGCCGAGCTGCATGCCCGGCCGCCGCTGGCCAAGGTGGCTGTTTCGGTCGCAGGCAAAGACGATTTCGTCCTGCTGGTCGCGCGCCGTGAGGCGGATGGTCTCGCCATCGTCGCGCCGGTCGCCGATCCGAAGCTGGTCGAACAGGCGATCCGCAAATCCGCCTGATCCCGTGCTGGCCCCAGTCAGCGCAATCATGATATGAAGTCGGGCGCGGGGCTTTCGCGGAGGCCTTCATGCGTTTCTTTCCGCTTGCCGTTCTGCTTTTCGCCGCCGCGCCGGTTTCTACGCGGCCTCCCGTCATCGAGGTCCAGCTTTCCAGTTTCGCCTTCGCGCCGGAGACATTGCGGCTGCGCGCCGGCGCGCCGGTCACGCTCAGGCTCGTCAATGCCGGGAGTGGCGGCCACAATTTCTCCGCGCCCGAATTCTTCGCCGCCGTGACGATAGCGCCCGGACAGGGCGCTATCGTCGCGCGAGGCGCGATCGAGGTGCCCGCGCGCGGCAGTATCGAGATCGCGCTGACCCCGGCGCGGGGCCGCTACGTTTTGCGCTGCACCCATATCCTCCATACGGCGTTCGGGATGCGCGGCGAGATCGTCGT
Source organism: Sphingomonas sp. (assembly GCA_019635535.1). Lineage (NCBI taxonomy): Bacteria > Pseudomonadati > Pseudomonadota > Alphaproteobacteria > Sphingomonadales > Sphingomonadaceae > Sphingomonas > Sphingomonas sp. The sequence goes on along the minus strand of JAHBZH010000001.1, from coordinate 159,118 downwards.
CGAATGACCGCGGCAAGCCTTGCCCGCGCGCGCGCGGCGAGGCTATAGGCCACGGCAAAATGGTCGGCCACTTTCGGCCGGTTCCGGGAGCGGTCGAATATGCAATCCCACGGCAAGTCAGCGCAGGGCGCCGATCATCGGCGTCTGACGGAGGAGCTCGTCCGCGTCCTGTGCGACGAGGCATTGCCCGGCGAGCTCGCGGACTTTCCCGTTGAAGAGCGGCGCGAGGCCGCCGCGTTCATCGCCGAGGCTGCGCGGCTGCGCCCGCCCGGCCTGGCGATCGTCCGTCTCGAATCCGCGGGCACCGAAATTGGGCGCCGGCGGATGCGGCTGTGCATCGCCAATGACGACATGCCGTTCCTGGTCGATTCGGTCGCCGCCGCGATCGCCGCGCGCGGGCTCATCATCCATCGCCTGCTGCACCCGGTTATTGCCGCCAGCCGCGACGCGGACGGGATGCTGATGTCGGTCGCGCCGGCCGGCAAGGGCGCGCGCGAATCGCTGATGTATCTGGAGATCGATCGCGCCGACGCGCGCGGCCGCGCCGAGCTTACGGTCGAGCTGCACCAGGCGCTCGCCGACGTGCGTGCGGCGGTCGAGGACTGGCCCGCCATGCAGGCGCAGATGCGCGCCGACGCCGCCTCGATCGAGGATGCGGAGGGACGCGCCCTGCTCGAATGGTTCGCCGAGGGGGCGATGACGATGCTCGGCTTCGAGGTCGAACGGCCCGACATGGCCTCCTCCCAAGGGCTCGGCGTCTATCGCTCGCCGAGCCCTCCTGACGAGGAAGGCGGCTCCGAAGGCGCGATCCGCTATTTCGAGAAAGGCGGCACGGTGCCGCTGTCGGCCAAGGCGGAGCGCAAGTCGACCGTCCATCGCCGCGTGCCGCTCGATCTGGTCGCGGTGCCGATCCGGGAAGGCGGCAAGATCAGCGGTATCGGCGTCCATGCCGGCCTGTGGACCAGCCAGGCGCTCAGTGCCCCGGTCGAGGACGTGCCGGTGCTGCGCCGTCGTCTCGCCGAGCTGGAGGCCGAGTTCGGCTTCGATCCGAAGGGGCATAGCGGCAAGGCGCTGCGCCACGCCTTCACCTCGCTGCCGCATGATCTGCTGGTCAATCTCGACCGGGATTCGGTGAAGTCGCTGGTGCTGACCCAGATGTCGCTGGCCGATCGGCCGCGCCCGACCCTGATCCTGGTGCGCTCGATCCTGAAAGGGCACCTCTTCGCCTTCGTCTGGCTGCCGCGCGATGAGCTCACCACGCGGCGCCGGGTCGAGATCGGCGAGATGATCGAGAAGGCCGCCAAGGGCGTGATCGGCAGCTGGTCGGTCGAGCTGGGCGACGGCGATCTGGCGCTGGTACGCTATACGCTCGGTGTATCGACCCGGTCGCCCACGCCGGATTCGGCGGCGCTCGATCATCGGCTGGACGAAATGGTGCGCGGCTGGGAGCCGGCCGTGGAGGCCTTGCTTGCCGAACGGGTTGGCACCAATCGTGCCGCGCGGCTCGCGCTCACCCACGCCGCCACCTTCCCCGCCGCTTATCGTGCCCGCTACCCGATCGACGACGCGGCGGAAGACATATTGCGCCTCGACGCGCTGGGTGGCGACAAGGCGCGCTCGGCGCGTTTCTACCGGCTGCCGATCGATCCGGACAATCAGCTCCGGCTGAAAATCTACCGGATGGGGGGGCTGCTTTCGCTGTCGGACGTCGTCCCGGTGCTGGAGAATTTCGGCTTCAACGTGCTGAAGGAAGCGCCGACCCGGCTGGAGGGTGGCAGCACCGGCCATATCCACGAATTCACCGTGGCGCTGCCCGATGGCGTTTCGGTCGTGCCGCTACTGGCGCGCGCCGATGTCATCGAGGAGGCGATCGCCCACGTGCTGGAGGGCGGGGACGAGAATGACGCGTTCAACCAGCTTCTCGTCTCAGTCGGCCTCGATCCTCGGGGCGTGGTGCTGCTGCGCGCCTGGTTCCGTTATCTGCGCCAGACCGGCCTCTCCTACGGCCTCGTCACTGTCGTCGAGGCGCTGCGCAAGGCGCCGGACGTCGCACGCGGCCTTATCGAGTTGTTCGGCGCGCATCACGATCCGGCGCTCGGCAAAGGCCGCGAGGAAACGGTCGCCGCCGCCGACAAGAGGATCGAGAAGGGGCTCGCGGCGGTCGCCGCGATTGACGAGGACCGCATCCTGCGGCTGATCCGCGGCGTGATCGGCGCGGTGCTGCGCACCAACGCCTTTGCCGGCGCGGGCCGCGAGGCGCTGTCCTTCAAGCTCGATTCCGCCGCCGTGCCCGGCCTGCCGGCACCGCGCCCCTGGCGCGAGATCTGGGTCTATTCGCCGCGCATCGAGGGCATCCACCTGCGCGGCGGTCCGATCGCGCGCGGCGGCCTGCGCTGGTCCGACCGGCGCGACGATTTCCGCACCGAGATCCTCGGCCTGATGAAGGCGCAGCTCGTCAAGAACGCGGTGATCGTGCCGACCGGCGCGAAGGGCGGCTTCTATCCCAAGCAGCTTCCCAACCCGGCCGAAAATCGCGACGCCTGGCTGGCGGAGGGCACGGAAAGCTACCGCATCTTCATGCGCGCCCTGCTCTCCGTCACCGACAATATCGTCGACGGCAAGGTCGTCCATCCAGCCGACGTGACGATCCGCGACGGCGACGATCCCTATTTCGTCGTCGCCGCCGACAAGGGCACGGCGACCTTCTCCGACATCGCCAACGCGATCGCGGTGGAGCGCGGCTTCTGGCTGGGCGACGCCTTCGCCTCGGGCGGCAGCCAGGGTTACGACCACAAGGCGATGGGCATCACCGCCAAGGGTGCCTGGGTCTCGGTTCAGCGCCATTTCCTCGAAATGGGCGTCGATGTACAGAAGGAGCCGATCACGATCGCCGGTGTCGGCGACATGTCCGGCGACGTGTTCGGCAACGGCATGCTGCTCAGCAAGGCGATTAAGCTGGTCGCTGCCTTCGATCACCGCCACATCTTCCTCGATCCTGATCCGGACCCGGCGACAAGCTGGAAGGAACGCAAGCGCCTGTTCGATCTGCCGCGCTCGAGCTGGGCCGACTACAACGCCGATTTGATCTCCAAGGGCGGCGGCATCTTCCCGCGCAGCCAGAAATCAATCCCGCTGAGCCGCGAGATCCGTGCCCTGCTCGGCGTCGAGGCGAAGGAGATGGAGCCGGCGGCTTTGATCAGCGCGATCCTGCGCGCGCCGATCGACCTCATCTGGTTCGGCGGCATCGGCACCTATTTGAAGGCCAGCCACGAGAGCAATGCCGAGGTCGGCGATCCCGGCAATGACGCGATCCGGGTCAGCGCCGCCGAGCTGCGCGCCAAGGCGATCGGCGAAGGCGCCAATCTCGGCGTCACCCAGGCCGCGCGCATCGAATTTTCGGAAGCCGGCGGGCGGGTCAACACCGACTTCATCGACAATTCGGCCGGCGTCGATTGCTCGGACAACGAGGTCAATATCAAGATCCCGCTCAACCGCGAGGTGATCGAAGGCCGGCTCGGCATGGACGCGCGCAACGCGCTGCTCGCCGAGATGACGGACGACGTCTCCGCTTTGGTGCTGGAGGACAATCGCCTGCAGACGCTGGCGCTCTCGATCGCCGAGCGCGGCGGTTCGGCGGCCCTGCCGCGCTTCGTCCGGGTGATCGAACTGCTCGAGGAGAGCGGCCGGCTCAACCGCGAGGTGGAGGGGCTGGAGAGCAACGAGGAACTGCTCCGTCGCGCCCAGCAGAATCACGGTCTCACCCGGCCGGAGCTGGCGGTCCTGCTCTCGACGTCCAAGATGCAGCTCCAGGCGGCGATCGAAGCGGCGGATTTGCCGAGCGATCCGACGCTGGAGCCGGAGCTGCTCGCCGCCTTCCCGCCGGCGATGCGCGAGCGGCACCGGGACGCGATCCTGGCGCACCGGCTGCGGCGCGAGATCATCGCGACCAAGATCGCCAACCGCATCGTCAACCGGCTCGGCATCGTCGCGCCCTTCGCGCTGACCGAGGAGGAAGGCGCTGCCTTCGGCCAGGCCGCGGCGGCCTTCGTCGCGGCCGAGCGGCTGTTCGACATGCCGGCTTTGTGGGCGGAGCTCGACCGGGCCGATCTGCCCGAGCAGGTGCGTCTGGCCCTGTTCGAGCACGCCGGAACCGGCCTGCAGCATCACATCGCCGATCTGCTGCGCTGCACGTCGCCGGACGAGCAGCCTGGCGAGATCGTGGCGCAGATCCGGCCCGGCCTCGACAAGCTCGCGGCCGCGGTCGACGACCTGTTGCGCGCCGAGCCCAAAGCGGAGGCAAGCGAGCGCCGCGCCGCGCTGGAGGCGATGGGTACGACGCGCGCGCTCGCGGCGCGGATCGTGCGATTGTTCGAACTGAACGGCGCGGTCGGCCTCGCCGTGCTCGGCCGCAAGCTCGGCGTCGATGAGGTGGCGCTAACCCGGGCCTATACGCGGCTCGGCGAGGCGCTGGGGCTCGATTGGGCCCAGAACGCCGCCACTCATTTCCAGGCGACCGATCAGTGGGAGCGGCTGCTCACCGCCGGCCTGGCCCGCGATTTCGAGCAGCTCCGGCTCGATTTCCTCGCCCGGCGCAAGAGTGCGGACCCGAATGCGGCGGTGGAGAAATGGGTGGCCGATCAGGGCGCCCGGATCGACCAGTTCCGCCGCACCGTCGACCGCGCCCGCGCGGCGGCGACCACCACCGCCCCGATGCTCGCCCAGATCGCGACGCAGGCCCGGGTGCTGCTGGGGCGGTGATATCGTCTCCCCTCCCAGCAAGGGAGGGGAGGGGGTGGGCGGCGCCGTCAGGCGCCCTGTCTTCAGGCGCAGGGTTCGCCGCGCTCGCGCTCACCTTTGCCCTCCCCTGTCAGGGCGTGGCGGTCGCCCGCGCGAACAGCCAGACGCGGATCGCGCTGGCGAGGTTGGGGGGATCGGGCATCGCGATGCGCTCGGCGTCGATCCGCGCCACCAGCGCGTTCACCGGCAGCCCGTCCGCCGCCGCCGCCTCGCGCAAGGCGTCCCAGAAGACCGGCTCCAGACTGATCGAGGTCGCGTGACCCGCGATCATGATCGATCGTTTGATGGGACTCATTCGATTATTCGGCAATGCCGTCGATTATTCCGATGGAATAGTCGAACAAGAGCAACCCCAACATGAACAGACTCGCGAAAGCCAGAGCGCCTTGGTTGAGCAAGGCGAGCGGGATCGCGCGGTAAATTCCACAGTATCGCCTGATGGCAAGCGCATACAGGATCATCGGCAAGCCGATCATGAGCAACGCAACAGTCCACCCCAGCGTACCTCCGATACTCTGCACGAACTGTGAGGTCTCTTCGGGCGGAACCTGATTCAGTGTTGTCGCATATTCCGGAGCAGGTCCGCGATAGGCGGATTCGCCGGGCAAACGACGCCGCAGCAATGCGAAGAGATGCTGTATCATCCAGACCGAAGCGCCGGCCACGGCATGGGAAAAGGTCATGGTCGCTTCGCTCAGTGCCGGTTCCTTGATTGCGGAAGCGGGCACGGCCGCTCGGTGTATAGAGGTGAAAGCAACCCAGAAAAAACCGAGAGCGCCTGCGCCATTCGCCAGCGCGGATCGCCAGAACAGGCTGCCGAGCGAGGCGCCTTTTTCCGCCCCACGTCGTGCAAAGGCAAGCAGGGGAAGTGTAACCACAGATGCCGCCAAACTTGCGATCATGATAGAGATGGTTGCGAGGACGCTTGGAATAAAAAGCAGCGCAATTCCGAGAACGGCTAAGACACCAAATCCGCCTCCCGTAGAATTGGTCTTCTCCAGTCTCGACTTGGCAACGTCCTGCCCTTGTTGCTCCGCCAGCGATCCTGGGATTGTGTGCGGGCTATGAAAACCTTTGATCCACTGCTCGGTATAACTTGGACGATCATTATCGTTCATCTCGATGTCCCCGACATGATCCATTCTCAATACATATGCTGGCCGCCGTTGATCGACAGGGTGCTGCCGGTCACGAAGCCCGCATCCTCGCCGGTCAGGAAGACGACGCCGCGCGCGATTTCCTCGGCTTTGCCGAGACGTCCGACCGGGATTTTCGCCACAATCTTCTCCAGCACCTCGGGCGGCACGGCGGCGACCATGTCGGTGTCGATATAGCCCGGCGCGATCGCGTTCACCGTGATGCCGGCGCGAGCGCCTTCCTGGGCGAGCGCCTTGGTGAAGCCGTGAATGCCGGATTTTGCGGCGGCATAGTTGACCTGGCCGTACTGGCCCGCCTGGCCGTTGATCGATCCGATGTTGACGACGCGGCCATATTTGCGGTCGTTCATGCCGTTCCACACCGCCTTGGCCATGTTGAAGCAGCCGCCCAGATTGATGTCCATCACATCGTCCCAGGCCTGCCGGTCCATCCGCTTCATCGTGCCGTCGCGGGTGATGCCGGCATTGTTGACCAGCACGTCCACCGGACCCAGCTCGCTTTCGATCCGCGCGACGCCGGTCAGGCAGGCGTCGAGATCGGAGACGTCCCATTTATAGGCCTTGATGCCGGTCCGGTCGGTGAAGTCCCGCGCTTTTTCGTCATTGCCGGCATAATTGGCCGCGACGGTTAGCCCCACGTCCCTGAGCGCGATGCTGATCGCCTCGCCAATGCCTCTCGATCCGCCGGTGACCACTGCTACGCGTGCCATGAATCGCTCTCCTGATCTTTTCTGTGAGAGCAGGCTTATGACGCGGGCAGCCATCCTTCAAGTTCGCGCGCGATCAGCGTGCGCAGCATAGCCATGCCGGGCTCGGCATCGTTGAGGCAAGGCAGATAGGCGAAGCGCCTGCCGCCCGCGGCTTCGAACGTCGCCTTCCCCCGGATCGCCAGCTCCTCCAGCGTCTCCAGGCAATCGGCCGAAAAGCCCGGCGCGACGATGGCGATATCGGTAACGCCTTTGCCCGGCAACTCGGCGAGCATCTTGTCGGTCGCCGGCTCCAGCCACTTCGCCCGGCCGAAGCGCGACTGGAAGGTGACGATCAGCTCGCGCCCCAGCGCATCGGACAGCAGCCGCGCGGTCGTCTGGCACTGGTCGTGATAGGGATCGCCGAGCGTCCGGCTGCGCTCCGGCATGCCGTGGAAGCTGGCGAGGATCGCCTGGGGCTGGAAATCGAGCGCGGCGAGCGAGGCTTCGACCGATTCCTTCAGCGCGCCGATATAGGCCGGGTCGTCATGATAGGGCGGCAGGAAGCGCAGCGCCGGCTGCCGGCGCAATGTGACGAGATGGGCGGCGGCGGCGTCCGCCACGGTCGCGGTCGTCGCCCCGCAATATTGCGGATAAAGCGGCGCGATCAGGATGCGTTCGCAGCCCTGTGCCATCAGTGCGTCGATCCGCGACGCGATGGACGGATTGCCGTAGCGCATCGCATGATCGACCATCGCGCCCGCGCCGAACGCGCCCGCCAGCGCCGCCGCCTGCCGCCGCGTGATCGCGGCGAGCGGTGAGCCCTCTTCGGTCCACACCTGCTTGTAGGCATGGGCCGACTTCCTCGGCCGCGTGTTGAGGATGATGCCACGCAGGAGGGGCTGCCAGACGAAAGGCGGGATTTCGACGACACGCCGATCGGACAGGAATTGCTTCAGATAACGCTTCACCGCCGCCGGGTCCGGCGCGTCCGGCGTGCCGAGATTGACGAGAAGGACGCCGATGCTCATCCGCCTTGCCCCACCCGAATCGGCAGCGCGCGAACGCGATTGCCGGTCAGCGCGAACCAGGCATTGGCGACGGCCGGCGCGGCGACCGGCACGGCGAGCTCGGTGACGCCGCCCGGATCGTCCTCGCTCTCGATCAGCTCGACGCTCACTTCGGGCGCGTCGCGCAGCCGGGGCAGGCCGTAATCGTCGATCGTCCGCGCGGTCGGCAGCCCGCCCTCGAACAACAGGGGCCGACCGGTCGCAAGGGAGATGCCATGGATCAGCCCCCCTTCGATCTGCTGCTTCACCAGCTCCGGATTGACGATCCGGCCGCAATCCACCGCGCAGACCGCGCGCGTGACGCGCACGCGCTGGTCCGTCGTCGTTTCGACTTCGACCAGAGCGGCGATATGCGATCCATAGGCGCTCACTGCCGCGATCCCCATATTGCTGCCCGGCGCGCCGCCGTCCCAGCCGCCGATCGCGGTGGCGGCGACGAGGCAGCGGCCGAGGCGTGGATTGCCGCCCAGCATGCCCATGCGGAAGGTAAGCGGATCGATCCCCGCCGCACGCGCCAGCTCGTCGACGAAGCATTCGGTGAAGAAGGAGGTATAGGAGCGCGCGCCGCCACGGGCGATGCCGGCGGCGATGCCGGTATCGGCGTCGACATGGTCGATCCGGACATGCGCGATGCCGTAGGGCGGCGGGGCGCCCGCCGCCGGGCCGCCGTCGGGGCGCAGGAAGCTGGCCGGCACGCCCAGCCGCCGCGCCAGCGCCGCCGAAGCGTCGGCTGCGGCGATCCGCGCCTGCCAGCCCTGAATGCGCCCGCCCGCAACCCAGGCGCTCATTCGCGCCGCCGCCGGCGGACGGAAGGCGTCGGCCTGGATCTCGTGGATGCGCGGCCAGATGACCTGCACCGGACGTTCCATCTTCAGCGCGATCACGGCGGCCTGGACGATCGCATCCGCCTCCAGCTTGCGGCCGTAACCGCCCCCGGCCAGCGTCGGATAGAGCGTCACCCGGCCCTCGGCCATGCCCACCGCCCGCGCCGCCGCCGCGCGGGCCATGCCCGGTGCCTGGATCGGCGCCCAGATGTCCAGCCGGCCGTCGATCAATCGGGCGGTGGCGACGAGCGGCTCGATCGCCGCGCTCGGCGCCGGGCCGACCGCATAGACCGCGTCGATCCGGCTCGCGCCCGGAAAATCGCCATCGACATCGCCCGTCTCGAACAGGGTCGATGCCGATCCGCTGTCGAGCGCGGCGGTCATCGCGGCCGCGATGTCGCGGCTGGCGGGCAGCCCGGCCGGAACCTCGTAGCGCGGATTGAGCGCGCTGAGCGCCTTGCCCGCCGCCCAGCCATTGCTCGCCACCACCGCGATCCAGTCCGGATTCTCGATCAGCTTGATCGTGCCCGGCACCCGGTCGGCGGCGTCCCAGTCCACGCTCACCCGCCGGCTTCCCGGCGGCGCGCCGCGCACCGCGACAAAGACCATGTCGCGCAACCGCACGTCGGCGGCGAACATCGCGGTGCCGTCGATCTTGGCGGGCAGGTCGAGCCGGGGCAGCGCCTGGCCGGTCAGCCGGTAATCGATGCCGCCCCGCGCCGGCAATTCGCCCGGAAGCTCGGCCTGTGCCGCCGCTTCGGCCAGCTCGGCGAAGGCGATGCGCTGCTCGCCGTTCCAGACGAAGCCGTCGCGGGTATCCAGCTCGCTCCAGTCCACCTGCCAGCGCGCCGCCGCCGCGACGCACAGCAAAGCACGGGCCCCCGCGCCCGCCTCGCGCAACCGCGCCTCGAAACCGCGCACCGAGGTCGATCCGCCGGTCAGCATCAGCGCATTGCGCGTCGCATATTCGCGCGCCGCCCAGTGATCCATGCCGAACGTGGCGGGGATCAGGCTGGCGTCGGCGGCCTCCTCGGCGGCGAGCAGATTGGCATAGAGCGGCCCGATCGGCGCCGGCTCGACGGAGACGGTGCGCCAGTCCGCGCCCAGCTCGTCGGCGAGGATCTGGGGAAGGGCGGTCCACGTCCCCTGGCCCAGTTCTGCCTGCGGCACGGCGACGATCACCCGCCCGTCCCGCCCGATCTTCAGGAAGGCGTTGAACAGGCTTTCGCCCTCGGCGGCGCGCAAATTGGGCGCGTAGGTGCGCGGCCACAAAGTCCAGGCCAGCACCAGCCCCACACCCGCGCCGCCGCCGACCAGGAAGGTCCGCCGGCTGATGCCTCTCCGCTCGCCACGCCGCGTCATGCGGCGGTGATAGAGGGGCGAAGCCAAGCGGGCTAGGCCCCAACCCACGTCATTCCGGCCTTCATTGGAATGACGGGGAGGTGCTTGATCTTGATTCCCTCTCCCGGATTCGGCACTGGCAGGCGAGAGGGAGCGATATGGCCGCGCGAATCTACCAGCGTTCGAAAAATGCGATGCAGTCGGGCAAGGCCCTTGTCGGCCAGTGGGTGCTGCAATTCGAATCGAGCGCGCCCAAGCGCCCCGATCCGCTCACCGGCTGGGCCGGCGGCGCCGATACGCAGGAACAGGTGCGCCTCACCTTCCCGACGCTGGAGGCGGCGCAGGCCTATGCGACACGCAACGGCATCGATGCCCACATCGTCCCGCCTGCCGCGCCGAAGCTCAAGCTCCAGGCCTACGCCGACAATTTCCGCTAAAGCGATTTCCAGTCAGACGGACTCGTCTGACGAGTCGAAAATCGCGGTGAAACAACAACCTGGAGCGGGCGATCTGTTCGATCAGATCGCAAACCGCACTAGGTCCGCTCCGCCGCACGCCGCTTGCGCCGGCCGCCGACCAGCCAGGCGGAAATTGCGCCCGCGCCGAGCGTCATGGCGACGATCAGCACGCCGAAGCCGACCAGATACTCGATCGGCATGTCGTCGATCGATCCCATCTTGCGCGCAGCCAGATAGCCCGGCGCGAGCAGCACTGGCACCCAAACGATCGCCGACAGCACATTGGCGACCTGAAACGGCCAGTGCCCCATGCCCATCGCACCGGCGATCAGCGGGATGGTGGCGCGGATCGGCCCCAGGAAGCGGCCCAGGAACACCGCCGCCACGCCATATTTCTGGAAGAAGAGCCGCGCGCGTGCCACCGTGGAGCGGTGCTTCTGCATGATCCGCCAGCGCTGGACGGAGGGCCCGATGCGCCGCCCGATCAGGTAGGAAACCCAGTCGCCCAATATCGCGCCCGTCACAGCCCACAGATAGATGGGCAGCGGATCGAGCACGCCGGTGCCGACCAGTCCGCCGAACGTGATCATGATCGCGGTCGCCGGCACCAGCAGCCCGACCATGGCAAGCGATTCGGCGAAGGCGAGGGCGCCGATGATCGGGCCGGCCCACAGGCGATGCTCGGAAACAAAGGCCGCGAGATCGGCGGCAAAGGTCGTGCTCACAAGGGTCCCGGTCCGTTAGGGAAAATCGCGCGGGGCACCCGTTAGCTAGGGGCGCGCGCGTGAGTAAGTCAAATCCGGCGAGATATCAGGCCAGCAGTTCCGCGCTCAGCAGCAGGAGCAATTTGACGTCGATCGCGCAGCCCTCTTCGCGCTTGGCCTTCACGAACAGATGCACATCCTCCACCGGCACGCGGTGCACGACGATGTCCTCGTCCGCCACGCCGCCCCCGTCGCCGGTCTTGCGCACCCCTTCGGCGCGTAGCAGCGTGAAGCCTTCGGAAGTCATGCCGGGCGAGCTGTGAAACCGGCCGAGGTCGGTCATCGAACTGGCGCGATAGCCCGTTTCTTCTTCCAGCTCGCGGATCGCCGCCGTCGCCGCTTCCTCGCCGACCTCCTCGTCGCCGACCAGTCCGGCCGGCAGCTCGAGGCAGTTGCGCCCCAGCGGCACGCGATATTGCTCGACGAGCAGGACATGACCGGCGTCGAAGGCGAGGATCACGGCGGCGCCGATGCCCCGCGTGCGCGACACATATTCCCATGTCCCGCGTGTCTTGGCGGCGAGGAACTTGCCTTCCCATGCGATGCGTTCGGGTTCGTCGGGCGTGGGTCTCACAATTCGACCACTCTGTCCGGCAATTCGTTAGGATTGTCTTCCTCTGGCGGCAGGATTTGCGCGAGGACCGCGCCGATCTTCGCCACCGCGAGCGCCATGCCCTGGCCCGGCCGGTCGCCCTTCGTCTCCGCGATCAGCACGGCCATCGCCTCGCCCCAGATTTCGGGTTCGACCTTCGAATGGATCGCCCGGTCGGCGACGATCTCGGCGCGATGCTCGGCGAGCGAGAGATAGACCAGCACACCGGTGCGGCCTAATGTCTTCTGCTCGGCGCCGGTGCGGAAAATCTCGATCGCGCGGCGGCGTACACGGCGCGTCTTGGTGCGCCCCGGCGTCAGCGCCATCCGGAGCGGCATCCAGGCGAGCGCGTAGCGCGCGATCAGGAAGGCCAGAATCATCGCGACGAACAAAGCCAGCATCAGCCCGCCGCGCGTCGGCTCGCCGTTCCAGCCCAACCACCAGGCCATCGCGCCGGTCACCCAGGCTTCGGGCAGGATCGCGATGATGCCCGGCACGGCGAGCATGGCGAGCACCGCATAATGGAGCCCGACATCGTGATAGGCATCGGACCGCGCCGCGACGACGGTGACGATCTCGCCGCTGCTCTCCCGCTCCGCCGCCACGATCGCGGCGGTGACCAGCTCGTGATCCTCCTCCGACAGGTGCACCGCCCGCATCACCATCCCCCCGAAGCACCGCCGCCGCCGGACGATCCGCCACCGCCCGAAAAGCCGCCGCCGCCGCTCCAGCCGCCGCCACCGCCGCCCCAGGAGGAGCCGCCGCTTCCCCAGGAAGAGCCGCCCGAAGAGCCGTTGTTGCGGCTGGCCTCCTCCAGCAGTTCCCACAGGATGATCCAGCCCAGGCTGTTGCCGGTGCGATAGGAACGGCCTTTCGCCGCCCGGCTCGCCAGCGCGAGGAGGACCAGGCCGATAATGCCGATCCACATGAAGATCGGCAGCATCGAGCCGTCGCCGCGCTCGCGGTCCGCCGTCGCGGCGGCCAGCGCCGCCGCGGCCTGCGCCTCGGCTTCCTCGGGCGACGCCTGGAGCTGCGCGATGATCGCGTCGGCGCCGGCCGCGATGCCGCCGGGATAGTCGCCCGCCCGGAAAAACGGCGTGATGTCGTCGCGGATGATCCGCCCGGCCAGCGCGTCGGTCAGGACCGGCTCCAGCCCGTAGCCGACCTCGATCCGCATCCGCCGCTCGGCGAGCGCGACGAGCAGCAGCGCGCCGTTGTCCGCGTCCGCCTGGCCCAGTTGCCAGTGCCGGAACAGGCGGTTGGCATAGTCCTCGATCGGATAGCCTTGCAGGTCCGGCACGGTCGCGACGACGAGCTGGCGGGTCGTCGCCTGCTCCAGCGCCGCCAGCCGGCCGGTCAGTGCCTCCTCCTGCGCCGCGTCGAGCAGCGCGGCATTGTCCACCACCCGGCCGGTCAGCTCCGGGAAAGTCTGCGCTGCCGCCGGCGCGGCCGCGACGAGCGCGAGGAAGAGGAGCAGGAGCCGCAAGGGCGCCGCTTTACTGCCGGTTGCCGAGATCGACGGTGGGCGCCCGTTCGGCGCCTTCCTGTGCCTCGAACGGCACCATCGGCTCCGATCCGTAGATCACACGCGCGCCGACCAAATCGGGGAAGGTGCGGATGCGGGTGTTGTAGGCCTGGACGGCGGCATTGTAGTCGCGCCGGGCGATCTGGATGCGGTTCTCCGTGCCTTCGAGCTGGCTCATCAAAGTCGCGAATTGCTCGCTGGAGCGCAGCTCGGGATAGCGTTCCACGGTGACCAGCAGGCGGCTGAGGGCCGATCCAAGCTCGGCCTGCGCATTGGCGAAATTCTGCACGGCCTGCGCATTGGTCGGATCGACCTGGACCGTTCCAGCCCGTGCCCTTGCTTCCGTCACCTGGGTCAGCACCTCGCGCTCCTGGTCGGCGAAGGCGCCGACCGTTCTCACCAGATTGGGGATGAGATCGGCGCGGCGCTGATACTGGCTCTGCACGTCGGCCCAGCGCGCCTTGGCATTCTCCTCGGCGGTCGGGATCGAGTTGATCCCGCAGGCGGACAGGGCGAGCGCCATCGGCGCGAGCAGGGCGAGAAGACGGGCACGCATCGGCAATCCTCTTCTTTGCAAGGCGTCGTTCGCGACGTAAGCATTCGGCTACGGCTCCGCAACGGGAGGAAGCGATGCTTCAGGAATTCAAGGCGTTCATCGCGCGCGGCAACGTGCTCGATCTGGCGGTGGCGGTGATCATCGGCGCGGCTTTCGCGACCATCACGACTTCGCTGACCGAGGACATGATCATGCCCGTGATCGGTGCCATCTTCGGCGGGCTCGATTTCTCCAGCTACTTCGTCCTCCTGGGCCCGGTGCCGGAAGGATATGCCGGGTCGGTCAACGATTATGCCGCGCTGAAGGCAGCCGGCGCGCCGGTGCTCGGCTACGGCCAGTTCATCACCGTGGTGATCAACTTCCTGATCCTCGCCTTCATCATCTTCCTTTTGATCCGCACCGCCAACAAGATCGTCGCGCAGAAGGAGGAAGCACCGGCCGAGGATCCCGCCGATATCGTGCTACTGCGCGAGATCCGGGACGAGTTGAAGAAGAAGGGCTGAACGAGGCGCGTATCGCCTGTGCCTTGGCGCTGGCGGGCTGCGTCAACGCCCCGCCACCCGCGCTCGGTGCCCGGCCGGAGGTGATGCTGGAGCGGCGTGGGCGTGCAGTCGGGCGCGACCGTCACCGATCTCCGGGCTGGCCTGACCCGCGCGTTTCGCGGAACCGCCAACGCCCTTTCACCCGCGCCAGGTCAGTTCCACCAGAGTTTTCGCCAGCGCCCGTTCGAGCGGCTGGTGGCCCATGAACAGGCGATAGAAGACCGGACCGTAGAGCATGTCGAGCAGCGCCTCCTCATCCGCCGGCGCGCCGATCTCCCCCGCCGCGACCGCCTCGCGAAGGATCGCGCGGCCGTTCTCGCGGCTGGCGAGGATCACGCGGTTGCGGAAGGCGCGGGTATATTCGCTGTCGGGATCGGCGGAGGCGAGGGTGCGCGCGATCTGCCGCCCCCTCGTGGTGGCGAAGACCTCGATCAGGCTTTCGATATGGGAGACGAGCCGCGCCCTGGCGGTCGGGCCGGCGGGGTCGGCGGCAGCGGCCGGCGGCAGCAACGCCGCCATGGCGAGTTCCTGCGCATTGGCCCAGTGGCGATAGAGGGTCGGCTTGCTGACTCCGGACCGCGCCGCGACCGCTTCCATGGTGAGCCGGCCGAAGCCCTCGGCGAGCAGGATGTCGCGCGCCGCTTCCAGCGCGCGCCGGATGCCGACCTCGTTGCGCGGCCGGCCGCGGGCCCTTTTCGCTCCGGTCGATTGACTCATTACAAAACGGTACGTAACGTAAATGTGATTCGGGTCAAGGAGGTTCTGTTGAACGCTCAGGTTACGAACGCCACCTGTTATCTGGTCGTGAACGGCGCGGCCGACGCCATCGCCTTCTACGGGCACGCCTTCGGCGCCACCGAAATTTTCCGGATGACCGATCCGGCGGACGGACGGGTCGGTCATGCCGAGCTGCGCTTCGGCGACACGATCGTGATGATCGCGGACGAATATCCGGATTTCGGCGCGCTCGGGCCCGATACGATCGGCGGGTCTCCCGTCACCATGGTGCTGACCACTGATGCGGTCGACGAGCTGGTCCGCCGGGCGGTGGCGGACGGCGCCACCCTGCTGCGCGCGCCCGCCGACCAGAGCTATGGCGAGCGGGTGGCGCAGGTGCTCGATCCGTTCGGCCATCGCTGGACCCTGAATCAGCGGATCGAGGAGGTCTCACCGGACGAGATGCAGCGCCGCTGGGAAGCGGAGACATCGGCATGAGCGCCGACCGGGATGCGCTGGAGGCGGCCGAGCGGAGCTTCAACGAGGCGATGGTGTCCAACGAAGTCGTCCGAATTCGCGCGTGCATCACGCCCGACTGGGTGCTGGTCACGCCGGAGCGTGGCCCGGTCGCCGGGGCGCATGTCCTGGCGGCGATTGAGAGCGGCGCGCTGACGCATGACTGGATGGTCAAGACCACGCATCATATTCACCAGATGGGCGATGTCGCGACGGTCACCGGCCGAGGCCGGAATACCGGTACCTTCCGGGGCGAGCCGATGGAAGCCGACGAATGGATCACCGACGTCTATCATCGGCAGGACGGGCGCTGGCGCTGCGTGCTGACCCATCTGACGCCGGCGGCCGAGTCGGCCTGATCGTCGCGGCCGCTCACTTCACATTAAGGCCCGCACGCCTATATAAGGCCCTGCCGGGTTCGCCCGGCTATGGCGATAAACGACGGTGTGCAATAGGCACAGCGGACCCGGGGGCAGTACCCGGCGGCTCCACCAAGAGCTGAGTCCGCATAGGCGGCACGCTTCATATGTGTCGGCTTTGCGACTCTCTGCTTCTGATGGGGCCGAACCAGGATCGACGTGTGTTGAAAAGCACCGACTTTCGCTCGGAAGGGGCCACCGCGACGGCTCATCACACAAGTGCCAACGATAACGAGGCGCTCGCGATTGCCGCGTAACCAATGACCTCACGGTCTAGGTTACAAGGACAAAAGCGCGGTCGGGCCGCACCGGGCAACAGAAGCGGATTCCAGCGGTACGGGAGGCACCGGGCAACAGAAGCCTCCCACCTTCCTCTTTCGCGCTCGTCCTCCTAGAATGGCGCGCATGACGCGCTTCCTTCCCCTCGTCGCCCTCACTTTGCTCGCCGCCTGTTCGCGCCAGGCCGAGGCGCCCATCGCCAACGGCGCCGAAGCGATGAACGCGGAGATCGAGAACCGGGCGAACGCGTTGGAGGCCGAGGTGGAAAACCGCGTCGCCGCCATCGAGGCGCGGATGCAAAGCGAGATCGACGCGCTGGCGAACGGTCCCGCCCCCGCCGAGGCCGAGCCGGCGGATGCGAACGCCGCGAACTAGGCGCTTCCTCCGATCCGTGCCAGACTGGCCGAAACGGCGAGGGGAGTGTGATGGCGGGAGCGGACGGACAGGCTGAAGCCATGGCGTCCGCCCCGGACGCCCCGCCCGCCGGCCTCGCCCGCTGGAAGCTGATCGGTCCCGGCATCGTCGTCGCAGTCACCGGCGTCGGCGCGGGCGATCTGGTGGCGACGCTCGTCGCCGGCTCGCGTTTCGGCTATGCCCTGCTCTGGGCCGCGATCGCCGGCTGCATCCTGAAGATCGCGCTCGCCGAAGGCACGGGCCGCTATCACCTCGCGACCGGCTCCACCATGCTGGAGGGCTGGCGCGCGCTGGGCCGTTGGACGAGCTGGTATTTCGGCATCTACATCGTGCTGTGGGGCTTCGTGTACGGCGGCACGGCGATGAGCGCGACGGCGCTGCCGCTCGCCGCCTTGTTCCCCGATCTGCTCCCCTTCTGGGCCTGGGGCGCCGCCGCCGGCCTGCTCGGCGCGACCTTCGTCCTCTTCAACCGCTACCGCGTGTTCGAGGCGGTGATGAAGTTCTTCATCGCCGTGATGTTCGTGATCGTCGTCGGCCTCGCCGTCCTCGTCGCACCCAATATCGGCAACATGGCGACCGGCCTCGTCCCGACGCTCCCGCCCGGCTCGGCGATCTTCACCCTGGGGCTGATCGGCGGGGTGGGCGGCACGATCACGCTCGCCGCCTACGGCTATTGGGTGAATGCGAAGGGGTGGCGCGGGCCGCAATGGATCGGGATGATGCGGCTCGACAACCGCGTCGCCTATGCCGCCACCGGCCTCTTCGTGATCGCCATGCTGATCGTCGGCGCGGAGCTGCTCCATGCGGCGCAGATCGCGCTGGCGGGCGGCGATCGCGGCCTGCTCGATCTCGGCGCCGTGCTGGCCGATCGCTTCGGCCCCACCATCGCCACCATCTTCCTGATCGGCTTCGCGGCGACCACCTTCTCCTCGCTGCTCGGCGTGTGGCAGGGCGTCTCGCTCCTCTTCGCCGATTTCGTGCGCAGCCTCCGCCATGCCCCGGGCGAGGCCGGCGCCGCGCCCGACGATCTCGACAGGTCCACGCCCTTCCGCCTCTACGTCCTGTGGCTCACAATCCCGCCGATGACGCTGCTGCTGCTCGGCCAGCCCTTCGCCCTCATCATCGCCTATGGCGCCTTCGGGGCCTTCTTCATGCCCTTCCTGGCGCTCACTTTGATGTGGTTGCTCAATTCAAGCCATGTCCCCGCGCAATGGCGTTCCGGCTGGCTCTCCAACGCCCTGCTGACGGTGGCGAGCGGTTTGTTCGTGGTGCTGTGTGTGCATCAGGTCTGGTCGCTGCTCTGATCAGTCCGGAAACAGTATCGCCGCATAATCCATCGCACCGTGCAGGATATGCAGCACGTCCACTTGGCCTTCGCCCACACGGTAGAAGATCAGGTAATTGCCATGCACCCGGTGGCGCACGCCCAGCGCTTCGTAGCGCGGCACCAGCGCAAACCGCTCGGGAAACTCGGCCAGCCCCAGACAGGCAGCGCGCAGCTCGGCGAGAAAGCTCAAGGCCCGCGCCGGATTGTCGGCGGCGATATGATCGCCGATCGCCTCCAGGTTCCGCTCGGCCTCGGCCGTGAGCCGGACGATCATTTCCGGCCGGCGGCCAGTGCGCGATACTTGCCCTCAAGCCGGTCGAACACCTCTTCGGCGGGCACCGTCCGCCCCGCCTCGGCATCGGCCAGCCCCCGCGCGATCGACGCATCCAGCGCCGCCAACCGCGCCTCCCGCTCCTGAATCAGGCGGACGCCTTCGCGCAGGACTTCGCTCTTGCTGTTGTAGCGTCCCGTCGCCACGAGATCGGCGACAAAGCTTTCCAGTTTTTGACCGAGGTCTGCACTGATCATGGGAATGCCTCTTTTGCGAATATTATAGCCGATTTATCAACTGTTATCAAATGGCAAAATGTCGAGGCAACTTACCGCTCAATGGGTTGCGATGGCTCCGCCATCTCGGGCGTGGTTTCCGCTGGCTCTTCGCGGGGATGGTGGCGGCAACCGGCGGGAGCGTATTGGACGGCGGGGCAATCCTCCGGATGGAAGAAGTAATAATCCTTGATGCCGCATTCCGGTTCGATCGGTCGCCGGGGTTCGACGGCCAGAAGCTCTCTGCGCATCTCTTCGGCCGTGCGTCGCACCAGTGGATTTTCGCGGCCGCATGACACGGTGTAAACAAGGGCGGCGCATCGCCGACCGCTTTGTGGCGTCGCTGCATACCAACGGATGTCGCGGCGAACTATTCTCCCTCTGATCGGACCACAGCTGGCCCCTTGCTCCCGCATCATCCGGAGCCGGCCTTGCTCCCAACGGGCGTCGTAAACCTGTGGCTCGGAAAAATAGCCGGCACGAAATGTATACCCGGTACGATTGGGAGCCCAGGTCCGATCGGCAACCATGATTTCCGGCGGGGCGTGAATACAGCTTGCGGTCAGGCCTGCCGCCAGAAGAATCAATATTGTCTCCTTCAATCTGGTCATGCTGCCGGCTTAATAGAGCGGCGGTTACTTTTCCGTGGAATACAAAAAGCCCCGCCATCGCTGGCGGGGCTTCTCGTTTCAGGCTGGACCCCGGCCCTCGGCGAAACCGAGGTTTATCCTGAGCAACGCCGAAGGGCCGGGGAACAGGCAGGCTTAATCATCATCCCGCGTCAGAAACGCCGGCGCGAACTCGGGCTCCGGCCCGTTGTCGCCGCCGTCGCGCCGGGGGCGGTCGCCCCGGTCGCCGCGCTCCGAACGTTCGCCGTCGCGACGCGGGCCACGGCCGCGACCGCCACGGTCGCCGCCACCACGGCCACCCCGATCCCCGTCACGCCTCGGCCCGCGATCGCCACGCTCGCGCGGCTCCCGCGGGGGCCGCGTGTCCTCCAGCTCCTCGCCCGTCTCCTGGTCGACGACGCGCATCGACAGGCGGACCTTGCCGCGCGGATCGATCTCGAGAACCTTGACCTTCACTTCCTGGCCTTCGGAGACGACGTCGGTCGGCTTTTCGACCCGCTCGTTCTTCATCTCGGAGACGTGGACGAGGCCGTCCTTGCCGCCCATGAAGTTCACGAACGCGCCGAAATCGACGATGTTGACCACCTTGCCGGTGTAGATCTTGCCGACTTCCGCCTCCTCGACGATGCCGGCGATCCACACGCGGGCCGCCTCGATCTGCGAGAGATCGGACGAGCTGATCTTGATCACGCCCTCGTCGTCGATATCGACCTTGGCGCCGGTGGTGGCGACGATCTCGCGGATCACCTTGCCGCCGGTGCCGATGACGTCGCGAATCTTCGCCTTGTCGATCTGCATCGTCTCGATCCGGGGCGCGTGGGCGCTGAGCTCCTCGCGGGTGTGATCGAGCGCCTTGGCCATCTCGCCCAGGATATGGGCGCGGCCTTCCTTGGCCTGGTTGAGCGCGGTCTCGAAAATCTCCCGGGTGATGCCGGCGATCTTGATGTCCATCTGCATCGTCGTGATGCCTTCGGACGTGCCGGCCACCTTGAAGTCCATGTCGCCGAGATGATCCTCGTCGCCCAGGATGTCGCTGATGACGGCGAAGTCCTTGCCTTCCAGGATCAGGCCCATGGCGATGCCCGACACCGGCCGCTTCAGCGGCACGCCGGCGTCCATCATCGATAGCGAGCCGCCGCAGACCGTCGCCATGGACGAGGAGCCGTTGGACTCGGTGATGTCGGAGAGGACGCGGATCGTGTACGGGAATTCCTCATGCGTGGGCAGCACCGGGTGCAGCGCCCGCCACGCCAGCTTGCCGTGGCCGACCTCGCGCCGCCCCGGCGCGCCGAAGCGGCCCACTTCGCCGACCGAATAAGGCGGGAAGTTGTAGTGGAGCATGAAGCGCTCGTAGGAGAGGCCGGTCAGGCCGTCGATCATCTGCTCGGATTCCTTGGTGCCGAGCGTGGTCGTGCAGATCGACTGGGTCTCGCCGCGCGTGAACAGCGCGGAGCCGTGGGTGCGCGGCAGGAAGCCGACGATCGCCTCGATCGGGCGGATCTGCGTCGTGGTGCGCCCGTCGATCCGCTGGCCGTCCTTCAGGATGGCGGTGCGGACGATCTCGGCCTCGAGCTTCTTGCCGAGCTTGAGCGCGGCCATCTGGTCCTGCGGGGTCGCATCGGCGAACGCCGCCTTCGCCTTGGCGCGGGCCTCGTTCAGCGCATTGGAGCGGGCGGACTTGTCAGTCAGCTTGTAGGCCGCCGCGATGTCCTTGCCGATCAGATCCTTGAGCTTCTTCTTGGCCGCGCTGAGATCGGCCTGCTCGGCCATTTCCCACGGGTCTTTGGCGGCCTTCTCGGCCAGGCTGATGATCGCGCCGACGACCTTCTTGATCTCGTCATGGGCGAACAGCACGGCGCCGAGCATGACCTCTTCCGACAGCTCCTTGGCTTCGGATTCGACCATCATCACCGCGTCGTGGGTGGCGGCGACGACCAGGTCGAGCGCGCCTTCCTTCACCTCGTCCATCGACGGGTTCAGGCTGTACTCGCCGTCCTTGTAGCCGACGCGCGCCGCGCCGATCGGGCCCATGAAGGGCACGCCGGAAATGGTCAGCGCCGCGGAGGCCGCGATCATCGCCAGGATGTCGCTCTCGGTCTCGCCGTCATAGCTCAGCACCTGGGCGATGACGTTGATCTCGTTGTAAAAGCCTTCCGGGAAGAGCGGGCGGATCGGCCGATCGATCAGGCGGCTCGTGAGAGTCTCCTTCTCGGTGGCGCCGCGCTCGCGCTTGAAGAAGCCGCCCGGGATGCGCCCGGCGGCCGAGAATTTTTCCTGATAGTGGACGGTGAGCGGGAAGAAATCCTGCCCGTCCTTGACCGACTTGGCGGCGGTGACCGCGCACAGGACGACCGTTTCGCCATAGGTCGCGAGCACCGCGCCGTCGGCCTGGCGGGCAACGCGGCCCGTTTCGAGCGTCAGCGTCTTGCCGCCCCACTCGATTTCGACTTTCTTCATGTTGAACATCTGTTTTCCTTACCTCCCGCGCGCCCGATGCGGCGGGGGCCTCATGTGCGGGCATCATGCCCGTTTGTGCCGGACCCCTATGGCCCGTTCCCGTCGCCCGCCGGATTGCGGACGCCGGATGTGCGAAGCGGCCCCGCAGGGCCGCTTGGCGTTACTTGCGAAGACCCAGCTTCGCGATCAGTGCGGTGTAGCGCGCTTCGTCTTCCCGCTTGAGATAGTCGAGCAGCGAGCGGCGCTTGTTGACCAGCATCAGCAGGCCGCGGCGCGAATGATTGTCCTTCGCATGCGTCTTGAAATGCTCGGTGAGGTTGACGATCCGCTCGGTGAGGATCGCGACCTGCACCTCGGGGCTCCCCGTGTCGCCCTTCTTCTGGGCGTTGTCCTTGATGATTTCCTGCTTGCGCGTGGCAGTCACCGACATCGTTCACTCCTTAAATCAGAGGTTGAATCCGCGAACCACGCGAAGACCATCTTCGCTAAGCTCCACAAGCGCGACCGGAACCTGTCCGTCCGTCGCAAGATGAAGCCCTGGCCTGGCGGCGATCCCGATCAGCTTTCGCCCCTGGCGGAGCGCCCCTGCCTGATCGGGGGTGACGGAGAGAGCCGGGATGTCGTCCAGCCCCGCCGTCAGTGGCAGGAGGTGTCGTTCAAGGGTGCGGCCCTTAGCGGCTTCGCTCAATTTGTCCAGCGAAATCGCCTGTTCGAGCCCGAACGGCCCGGCCCTGGTCCGCCGTAACATGGTAACGTGGCCGACCGTATCGAGCGCATGGGCGATGTCGCGGGCGAGGGAGCGGATATAGGTGCCCTTGGAGACACGGGCCGAGAGGGTAGCGCTGTCCGCGTCCGTCCCTGCGATGGTCAAGGCATGGATGACCACATCACGGCTCGCAAGCTTCACCTCCTCCCCCGCCCGCGCCAGGTCATAGGCACGCTTGCCGTCCACCTTCAGGGCGGAAAAGGCGGGCGGCACTTGTGCGATCGGGCCGGTGAAGCGGGGCAGGATCGCCTCCACTTCGGCAAGCGTGGGATGTCTGCCGGAGGTTGCGACGATCTCGCCCTCGGCATCGAGCGTGTCCGTCTCCTCCCCGAAGCGGATCGTGAACTCATAGGCCTTGTCGCTGTCCAGCATCCGCCCGGCGAGCTTGGTCGCTTCGCCCAGCGCGACGGGCAGCACGCCGCTCGCCAGCGGATCGAGCGTGCCGCCATGGCCGACCTTCACTTTGGGGTAGCCGCCCTCGTGCAGCGCGCGCTTGACCGCGCCGACCGCCTGGGTCGAGCCTGTGCTCACCGGTTTGTCTAGGATCAGCCAGCCATGCATGCCGGCGCCTTAGCGCCGGTCGCCAAGCAAGTCAGCTATTGCGGTCGGAATCGTCGGGCTTGGGCGTCTCCGCCTCGTCCGCGTCGATGGAGCGACGGATGCCGGCGGGCGTGGCCAGCTCGGCCGGCAGCGGCGGCACCTTGGCCTGGCCGGTCGCGATGAGCGCGAGTGCGGTGAAAAGCGGACTGACCATGACACGAATCCCCCAAGACGCTGACGCGATATGGGGCCCTTTCGCGACTCTTCAATGACTCAATGGGTGGCTTCGGCGGCGGCGCGGGTGAGGGTGAGACGAAGCTGCTCGCCATCCACCTCGGCGATCCGGTCCATATAGTGACGGCGGCACAGCGAGACATAGCGGTCGTTGCCGCCGATCTCGGTCTGCGCGCCCTGCTTCACCGCGCGCCCGTCCGCATCGACGCGCAGGTTCATCGTCGCCTTACGCCCGCAATCGCAGACCGCTTTCAGCTCGACCAGGCTGTCCGCGAGCGCGAGCAGATGGGCGCTCCCTTCGAACAGGTTCGCCTGGAAATCGGTGCGCAGGCCGTAGGCGAGGACGGGCACGCCCAGCTCGTCGCAGATCGAGGCGAGCTGGACGACCTGGGCGCGGGTCAGGAACTGCGCCTCGTCGATCAGGATGCAGTGCAATTCCCGCTTCTTCAGCTCAGCCTCAACATCGGCGCGGATGTCGGTGCCGCGCTCATAGGCATGGGCGCCGGCGTCCAGCCCGATCCGCGAGGCGATCATGCCGCGCCCCGCCCGGTCGTCGAGCGCCGCGGTCCACAGCATCGTGTCCATGCCGCGCTCGCGATAGTTGAAATCGGCCTGCAGCAGCGTGGTCGATTTCCCCGCGTTCATCGAGGCGTAGTAGAAGTAGAGCTTGGCCACGCGCGCATTTTTAGCGTGCGCGGCCGGCTTGGGAAGACGCGATCAGTCGCGGCGGCCGGGAGGCCCCTCCGAAAAGGTTACGCTGTCCACGAAACAGCGCCAGCCATCGGCGGAAATCGTGCTGTCGCGGTCGAAGCGGCCGCCCGGCGACGCGTTGAGGCCGATCCGTGCCGAGGCCGTCAGCCGCGGACATTCCTCCCGCACACGGGCATAATACCAGCGCCCGTCATAGGCGCGGATATAGACGCCCTGGCCCGGATTCGTGACCGTCTCCAGCATTGCGCCGATATTGCGGATGCGGACTTCGGTCGGTGCTTCCGGGGTGGTGGGGATGGCGGGAGACGCCAAAGCGGCGACAAGGACGGCGGCCAGGGCGGAGCGGGCGATCATGGACGGGAACTCCTGTTCGCGGTTCGACTCAGATTATCCTTTCCCCCGCATGAACGGCGCCTGAGCGCGGCCATTCGTCGGCAAGGATCGAGAAGAGCACGGTGTCGCGGACATGGCCGGTCCAGGTGATCCGGTCGGCGCGCAGCACGCCCTCGCGCGCGGCGCCGAGCTTGGCCATCGCCGCCTGGCTGCGGCCGTTGCGCGCATCGACGCGGAACTCGATCCGGCGGAAGCCGCAAACGAAGGCGCGGGCCAGCATCAGGCCCTTCACCCGGGCGTTGAAGCCGGTGCCGCGCAGCGCCGGAACGCAATAGGTGCAGCCGATCTCCAGCACGCCGCGCTCCGCCTCGATGCCGATGAAGCTCGACATGCCGGCCAGCGCCCCGTCCTTGAACAAGGCGAAGCAGCGCCAGTCGTCCTTCGCGCGGATCGCATCGAAGCCGGCGTCGAACCGGTCGGGATCGAAGGAGACGGAATAGATCGCCCAGATGTCGCGATCCTCGGCGCAGGCGGCCTTCAGCGCGGCGCGATGCGCCTCGGCGAGCGGCTCCAGCCGGACATCGCCGTCCGCCATCGCCGCGCCGAGCTTCATTCCTCGTCGCGCGCCCGGCACCACAGGGGCTCGCCGGCGATCGCCTCCTCGGGGGAGAATTCGGTCAGGTCGATCTCGTCGAGCGACGGCCGCCGGAGGTGGCGCAGCCGCCGCCATCCGGTGCGGGTACGATCCTGGTCGACATAGCCCGCCGTGAGCCGGGCGCGACCGGTGAGATAGTTGATGCTGGTGCGCGTCATGCAGCCGCCGGAGGCTCCGGCATCGTCATAGCCGATCAGCCGCATCGCCCCGTCCTGCCAGCGGAAGCGGTAGCTGGCCCAGCCGCGCAGATATTCGAGGAAGACGACCAGGCTGCCGTGTTCGAGGCGGATCGTGTCCTCGTTCGGCGGCACGTCGCCGGTAAAGGGCCGTTCGGGCCGGAGAAAAAGGCCGCGATTGCCTGCGATGCGCCGAAAGCCGCCGTCCGGTTCGGCGAAGGCGACGACGAGCATGTGCGGATTGGTGTCGAACGCCACGGTCTCGTCGTCGGTTTCCACCGCGAGCACGTTCGCCGGATCGGCCATCCTGAGCAGGAGAACGAGATCGGCAGCTCCGTCGCCGTTGAGATCTCCCTGCCGGCGCGCGGCGATCACCCATCCGGATGGTACGAAGCCCGCCGCGTCGCGCGCGGCCGGCGGCAGATCCGGATAGCGCGCCGGCGGGATTGCAAGCTCCTGGCCCGCCGCCACGCCGGCGGCGCAGAGCGACATGACGGCGAAGGCGACCCTAATCTTCATGCTCGCCAAGATCGCGCGCGACGGCCGGCGAGCGCAAGAGGGCATCGATATGGCCGCCTTCGTCGAAGCTCTCGTCGAGCAGGAATTTGAGCCGGGCGGCATATTTGGTGTTCACCCGCCGCGCGACCTCGCTCTGGAGATAGGCGGTGTTCGTCCGGAGCGCCTTGAGCACCGCCTCGGCATCGCCGCCGAGCAACGGCATGACGAAGGCCGTGGCGTGGCGCAGGTCCGGCGACATGCGCACCTCGGTGATCGAGACGCTGTGGCTGGCCAAAGTCGCGTCATGCACGTCGCCGCGCATCAGAATGTCGCTCAGTGTATGACGCACCTGCTCGCCGACGCGCAGCAGCCGGACGGAGCGGCCTTCGGGGGTTTCGTTGTGCCTTGCCATGACGCGCCTTCAAACCACCCAGATCCAGACCGGAAGAACGAGCAGACCCAGCATCAATGCGGAGGCGGCCACGAACTCGAAAAAGCAGCAGCCGATCGTCTCGACCGCTTCTCCGCCCGCTGTTTCGAGATGAGGGTCGCGCCCGCCTTTGCGCTTGCGCCGGACGCGCCAGTGCCGCCGTTCGCCCGCCTCTTCCGTCACAGCGTCCGTTCGCGTTCCTCGATCTCGAAGGTCTCGAGGAAGTCGCCCGGCTTGATGTCGGTGTGGCTTTCGAAGGTCACGCCGCATTCGAGACCGGCGCGCACTTCGGGCACATCGTCCTTGAAGCGGCGGAGCGAGGCGATCGATCCGTTGTAGATGATCACGTCATCGCGCATGATGCGCGCCTTCAGCGCCTTGCGGATATAGCCTTCGACGACCAGCAGGCCGGCCGCGCGGCCATGCTTGCCGGCGGAGAAGACCTCGCGGATTTCCGCCCGGCCGACGACATTCTCGATGATGAGCGGGCCGATCTTGCCGGCCATCGCCGCCTTCACCGCGTCGGTGAGATCGTAGATGACGTCGTAATATTGCATCGCGACGCCCTGCCGCTCGGCGATCTCGCGCGCCTTGGCGTTGGCGCGGACGTTGAAGCCGATGATCGGCGCGCCCGACGCGCCCGCCAGCGTCACGTCGCTCTCGGTGATGCCGCCGACGCCGGCATGGAGCACGCGCGCCCTGATGTCCTCGTTGGAGATCTTGTTGACCGCCGCGACGATCGCCTCGACCGAGCCCTGCACGTCGCCCTTGATGACCAGCGGGAACTCGACCGCCTGCTTCTCCTTCAGCGCGGAGAACATCGTGTCGAAGCTCGCCGGCGCGGACGTGGTGCGCTTCTTGTCGATCACGCTCTGGCGGTAGGCGGCGACTTCGCGCGCGCGCGCTTCGTTCTCGACCACGGTCAGCGTGTCGCCGGCCGACGGCACGCCGCCGAGACCCAGCACCTCGACCGGGACGCTCGGCCCCGCTTCCTTCACCTGGCGCCCATGATCGTCGATCATCGCGCGCACCTTGCCCGACACCGGGCCGGCGACGAAGATGTCCCCCACCCGAAGCGTGCCGCGCTGGACGAGTACGGTGGCAAGGGGCCCGCGGCCCTTGTCGAGCTTGGCCTCGACCACGGCGCCTTCGGCGGCGCGATCCGGATTGGCCTTCAATTCCAGAATCTCGGCCTGCAGCGCGATCGCGTCGAGCAACTTGTCGAGATTGGTCTGCTTGAGCGCCGAGACCTCGACGTCCTGCACGTCGCCGCCCATGGCCTCGACGACGACCTCGTGCTGGAGCAGCTCCTCGCGGACCTTCTGGGCATTGGCGCCGGACTTGTCGATCTTGTTGATCGCCACGATCATCGGCACGCCGGCCGCCTTGGTGTGGGCGATCGCCTCGATCGTCTGCGGCTTCAGCCCGTCATCGGCCGCCACCACCAGGATGACGATGTCGGTGACGTTGGCGCCGCGCGCGCGCATCTCGGTGAAGGCCTCGTGGCCCGGCGTGTCGAGGAAGGTGAGCTTCGCTTTGTCCTTCAGCGTCACCTGATAGGCGCCGATATGCTGGGTGATGCCGCCGGCCTCGCCGGAAACGACATTGGCGCCGCGGATCGCGTCGAGCAGGCTGGTCTTGCCGTGATCGACATGGCCCATGATCGTGACGACCGGCGGACGGGCTTTCAGCGTGTCCTCGGCATCCACGTCGGTTTCGGTCTGGATGTCGATGTCGCTTTCGCTGACGCGCTTGATGTTGTGGCCGAACTCGGTGACGAGCAGCTCGGCCGTGTCCTGGTCGATCGTCTGGTTGACGGTGACGACCACGCCCATCTTGAACAAAGCCTTCACCAGATCGGCGCCGCGCTCGGCCATGCGGTTGGCGAGCTCGCCGACGGTGATGTTCTCCGGCACCACCACGTCGCGGACCTGCTTGGCGGATGGACCGGCCTGCATATGGGCGCGCTTTTCCTTCTCGCGGGCGCGCTTGAGCGCGGCGAGAGACCGGGCGCGGGCGTCGCCGCTGTCGTCGAGCGCGCGGGTGACGGTGAGCTTGCCACGTTCGCGGCGATGATCCTCACGACCGCGCGCCGGACGGGCCGGCTCGGGGCGCTTGACCGGCGTGAAGGCCTGGCGCGGCGGCCGGCCATGAGCGGGGCGGCGATCGCCCTCCTCGTCCGCGGCTTCGGGCGCCGGAGCGGGGGCCTCGGCGGCGCGCGCCGCTTCCTCCGCGGCGCGCTTGGCGTCTTCCTCGACCTTGATCCGGGCCTCTTCCTCGGCGCGCTTGTTCTCCTCCGCGCGGCGCTTCTCGTCCGCGGTCGCCGCCTTGGCCTGCTTGTCCTCGCGCCGGCGGGCCTCCTCGAGCGACGAGAGGCGTGCCTCCTCGGCCTCGCGCAGCAGCCGCTCCTGCAGCTCCTTGCGGGTCTCGGTCGAAGGGGCGGGTTGGGGCGCGGGCTTGGGCGCCGGTTCGGGCGCGCGGGCGGCGGGCGCGGGCGGCGGCGCGACGGGCTCCGGCGCGGGAGCCGCCTCGGCCTCGCCCGGGCGGCCCAGGATGCGGCGCTTCTTGACCTCCACGACGACGGTGTTCGAACGGCCATGGCTGAAGCTCTGCTTCACCTTGCCGGTCTCGACCGTGCGCTTCAGGCCCAGCGGCGCCCGCGTTCCCAGTTTCGGCTTGTCCGTCGAATCGCTCACTCGAAATCCTTCATTCATTCAATATCGGACGCAGCCGCCGCATCCGCGGAAACGGCCTCTAGCCCAGCATCACGTCCGATGAAAGCGCGCCACCGCGCAATCGCGTGCGAAACACGCTTCGCGGCGGCTCCATCCACTATGGCGACATGTACCACGTTGTCGCGGCCCAGCGCCAACGACAATATGGCCCTCGGCAGGGGCAAAACCAACCCCCGTTGCCCGGAACCCTCGGCTTCGGAGCCGACGCGCCAGGCCTGGTCCAGCTTGCGATTGCCTTCCTCGCCCGCGTCGGCGGCGTGGAGCAGCAGGCGAACCTGCCCGCGCCGCGCCGCGGTTTCGATCTTCTCGCTGCCGGTCGCGACATTGCCGGCCCGCGCTTCCAGCCCGAGCCGGTCGAGCACGGCCTGCCGCAATGCGTCCTCGATCCGCTCGCCCAGATCGGCGGGGACGGCGAGATCGTTCGTCTTGAACGCCCGCGCCAGCGCCGCCCTGAGCTTGCCCTTGGCCAAAGCGGTATCGAGTGCCGCGCGATCGACGCCGATCCATGCACCGCGCCCGGGCGCCTTGGCGCGCACATCGGGAGCGACCTCGCCGTCCGCAGACAAGGCAAGACGAATCAACGCGTCCCGCGCCCCGGTTTCCCGGGTCAGGACGCACATCCTTTCAGGCGAATGTCCTTCGCTCAGGCGATCATTGGGGAGTTTCCGCAACCGCGTCCTCCCCCTTGACGTCCTCGTCCTCGAACCAGTGGGCGCGGGCGGCCATGATGATCTCGTTGCCCTGCTCCTCGGTCAGGCCATATTCGCCGAGCACGCCGCCCTTGTCCTCGGGCCGGTTGTTCGGCTCGCGCTGGCGGCGCTGCTCCGGGCGCTTCTTCTGAATGAGCTCGTCGGTGGCGAGATCGGCCAGATCGTCGAGCGTGCGGATGTTCGCCTTGCCCAAAGTCACCAGCATCGCTTCGGTGAGATAGGGCATTTCGGCCAGCGCGTCCTCGACGCCGAGCGCGCGGCGCTCCTCGCGGTTCGCCGCCTCGCGCCGCTCCAGCGCCTCGGCGGCGCGATTCTGCAGCTCGGCCGCCAGCTCCTCGTCGAAGCCCTCGATCGTCGACAGCTCCTCGGCCTCGACATAGGCGACCTCCTCCAGCGCGCCGAAGCCTTCGGCGACGAGCAGCTGGGCCAGCGTCTCGTCCACGTCCAGCTCGTTCTGGAACATCTCGGAGCGCTCGACGAACTCGCGCTGGCGCTTCTCGCTCGAATCCGCCTCGGTCATGATGTCGATCGCGGAGCCGGTAAGCTGGCTGGCGAGGCGGACATTCTGGCCGCGGCGGCCGATGGCGAGGCTGAGCTGGTCGTCGGGAACGACCACCTCGATCCGGCTCTCCTCCTCGTCGATCACGACGCGGGCGACGGTGGCCGGCTGCAGCGCGTTGACGATGAAGGTCGCGGTGTCCTCGCTCCACGGGATGATGTCGATCTTCTCGCCCTGGAGTTCCTGCACCACGGCCTGAACCCGCGAGCCCTTCATGCCGACGCAGGCGCCGACCGGGTCGATCGAGCTGTCATGGCTGATCACGCCGATCTTGGCGCGGCTGCCCGGATCGCGGGCGGCGGCCTTGATCTCGATGATGCCGTCGTAGATTTCCGGCACTTCCTGCGCGAACAGCTTCTTCATGAATTCGGGATGGGCGCGCGACAGGAAGATCTGCGGGCCGCGATTCTCGCGCACGACGCGCAGGATGATCGAGCGGACCCGGTCGCCGACGCGGAGCAATTCGCGCGGGATCTGCTGGTCGCGGCGGATCACGCCTTCGGCGCGGCCGAGATCGACGACGACATGGCCGAACTCGACGCGCTTGACGACGCCGGTGATGATCTCGTTGCCGCGATCCTTGAATTCCTCGAACTGGCGCTCGCGCTCGGCGTCGCGGACCTTCTGGAAGATGACCTGCTTGGCGGCCTGGGCGGCGATGCGGCCGAACTCGATCGGCGGCAGCGGATCGACGATATAGTCGCCCAGCGCCGCATCCTTCTGCAGCTTTTGCGCATCCTCCAGGTTCACCTGCTTGAAATAGTCGTCGACCTCCTCGACCACCTCGACGACGCGCCACAGGCGCAGATCGCCCGATTGCGGATCGAGCTTGGCACGGATGTCGTTCTCGGCGCCGTAGCGGGCGCGGGCGGCGCGCTGGATCGCGTCCTCCATCGCCTCGATGACGATGCCCTTGTCGATCAGCTTCTCGCGCGCGACGGCGTCGGCGATGGCGATCAGTTCGGCCTTGTTGGCGGAAACGGCGCCGGGCGCTTCGGTGGCCATGATGTCAGTCCTGTCCTTCTTCCTGAAGTTCTTCGAATGTATCGGCGCCGTCCGTGCTGAGCGGAGCGGTGGCCCGAATAAGACGGTCGGTCAGGACCAGCTTGGCCCCGGCGACATTGGCGAAGGGCACGCGGGTCTCGCCCAGATTGGGCACATCGACCAGAATCGCGCCGTCGTCCCAGCCGATCAGCGCGCCGTTAAACTGTTTGCGGCCGTCCGTCTTCTCGACGAGGTTGATCCGCGCCTCATGGCCCCGCCAGTCGGCGAAATCCCGCGGCCGGGTGAGCGGCCGGTCGATGCCCGGCGAGCTGACCTCGAGCCGGTAGCCGCCCTCGATCGGGTCGGCCCCTTCCGCCTCCAGCGCGTCGAACCGCTCCGACAGTCGTCGCGACAACCGCTCGCAATCGGCGAGGTCGAGCTGGCGGGTGTCCGGCCGCTCGGCCATCACCTGCAATGTCGGATCGTCCTTGCCGCCGATCATCTTGACGCGCACGAGCGCGAAACCCTCGGCTTCCACCTCGGGCTCGATGATCCTCGTCACTGCGGCGATGTCCGCCATGCGCGTTCCTGCAAAAGTAAAGCGCCTCCGCGCCGGCCCCGTTTCCGGGACCAGCCTCAACATGTTTGACGATGTCGAGAAAGGCACAAGCCATATAGGGGAGGCGACGGAAGGGGGCAAGCGGGGAATGGCCGTCGCCCATGCCGCGCGCCGTCGGCACGGTCTTCCCGGCGCAAAATCGCACAAATCACAACTTCATCACGCTTTCATCACCGTGCCGGTGTAGCCGCCTCCGGCCCATCCCCGCCACCCTGCGCCGGCATGACGACATGCGACAGGGAGGTGGAAATGACGAACATATCCAACAATTTCGCCCGCGCCCGGACGGCGCGTTCCAGGCTGCTCGGCGGCGCCATGCTCGGCGCCACGATCATGACGCTCACGCTGCCCGGCGAAGCCCGCGCCGATCCAACGCCCGAATGCAACGACGGGCCCGCGCCGAATTCGACCGAATGCGGCACGAATTCCACCGCTTCCGCACCCGGCGCCACGGCGACCGGGCAGAACAGCACGGCCTCCGGTCCCAATGCCACCGCCAACGGCGCCGGCGCCAGCGCCACGGCGCCGGGCGCGGTGGCCGTCGGCGGCGTCAATCCGGTTTCGGGACAGGCGACCAGCGCCCAAGGCACGGTCAGCGTCGCGATCGGCGCCGGCGCCACGACCACCGCGGCGGGGCTGGCGGCGACCGCCATCGGACCTAACGCGACCGCCGCCGCGACCGGCGCCATCGCCGTCGGCGGCAGGAGTCAGGCAACGGCGAACCGGACGATCGCGATCGGCGGCGAAGCCCTTCCGGCCGGCGCCATGGCCACGCGCAGCGTGACGGCGTCGTCAACCGGCTCGATCGCGATCGGCGCCGGCGCGATCGCGACCAACGGCAGCAACCCGGACTCGGCTGGCAATGCCGTCGCGCTTGGCCAGCTTGCCGAGGCCACGGATGAGGATGCCGTCGCCGTCGGCGGCAATGCTGTGGCCTCCGGCTTCCACGCCACGGCAGTCGGCGGCGGCGCGGTCGCCTCCGCCGCCGGCGCGCAGGCATTTGGCTGGGCTGCGTCGGCGAGCGGTGCCCAGTCGCTCGCCGCCGGCAATATCGCCGCCGCTTCCGGGCAGGGCGCGATCGCCGTGGGCGATTCCACGATCTCGTCGGGTCTCAACTCGACGGCGATGGGTCAGGGATCGCAGGCGACGGCGATCGCCTCAACCTCGGTCGGCCACAACAGCCGCGCGACCGCCTTGGCGGCGTCTGCCTTCGGCGTCAGCGCCCAGGCGACCGCGCTCGGTGCCACCGCCGTCGGCCGTCTGGCGGCGGCCTCGGCGGACGGCGCGACGGCGGTCGGTGCCGGCTCCAGCGCGAGTTTCGCCGGATCGACGGCGGTCGGCGCGGGCGCGGCGACCACGGCCGTCAACCAGGTGGCGCTGGGCGGTAACGGCAGCGCCGTCCGGATCGGCGACATCGCCGCCAGCACCGCCGCGCAGAGCGGCACCGTCTCGGTGATGACCGTCGATGCCAATGGCGTGGTCGGCCGCAGTTCGGCCGTGCTGCCCAATGTGGGCGCGCTGCAGGCCGCCCAGAGCCTGATGGCCACCCAGATCGACGACCTGTTCGATCTGCGCGATCTTGATCGCCGCGACATGCGCCAGGGCGTTGCGGCGGCCGTCGCGATGGGCCATGCGCCGATGCCCTCGGCGCCGGGGCGGACCTCCTACGTCCTCAACGGCTCCACCTTCCGGGGCGAGTTCGCGCTCGGCGGGTCCATCGTCCATCGGCTCGACACGAACGTGCCGTTCGCGATCGGCCTGGGTTTTTCCTTCGCCGGCAATCGCAACAATGCCTTCCGCGCCGGCGTGGCGGGGGAATTCTGACCCGAAAGGCGGGCGGGGCCCCGGCTCCGCCCGCTCAGGCGGTGCGGCGATGGTCCGGCACGGTTCCGGTGGCGCGCCAGTAAGGCTCCAGCCCGATGCTTTCGAGCAGGGCCGCGAAGCGCGGCTCGGGCCAGAGCCGCGCCATGTTGGGCATGAACAGGAAATGCGTGTAGCGGCGTTCGTAGCGGGTCGGCGGGGCGATCGCGGGGCCGATTTCGCTCGCCGCGCCACCCAGAAAATAGCGCTCCATCGCCGCCATCGCCAGGTCAGGCTGCCCCAACAGGACGAGCACGGGCGCTGTCATCGGCATTGATCCGATCGACGGCAGCATCGCGCGCTGGTCGGCCAGGCTCGCGGCGATGTCGGCGGGATCGCCCCGTTCGACGGCGCGGGCCAGCACCAGCCGGGCCTGGATGCCGTCCTCCCGGAGCTGCTCGGGCCGCATCTCGGGATTCATCACGAAGGCGGCGGCGGCGGCCGGCCGCCGGTTGAACAGCAGGAAGCTGAACTTGAGGTTCCAGGGAAGGAAATTGCCCGGCCAGCGCGCCACGGCGGCATCGAGCGCAGTTTCCGCCTCGTGCAGCCGGCCCACGCCCCACAAGGCGCGGGCGTGCGAGACATGCGGGATCGGGATGAACGGCTCGATCTCCAATTGCCGTTCGGTATGCGGCAGGCCGTCGCGCCACCGCCCGGTCTCGTAGCGGATGAGGCCGAGCTGGCCCTGCACGAACCAGTGATCGGGATGATCGCGCGCGATGCGCAGCAGGTCGCGCTCGATCCGCGCCCAGTTGCGGAAATAGGGGTCGATCATGGCCAGCGCGGTCGCCGCGTCGGCATTGCCGGAATCGAGCGCAAGCGCCCGGTTGGCGGCGGATTCGATCAGGCCCGGCAGGCTGTCCAGCTCGCCGTCCGCATAGCCTTCCAGGACATGGCGGTAGGACAAGGCCAGTCCGCCCCAGGCATCGGCATAGAGCGGATCGATCTCGGTCGCCTGGCGGAAGAAGGAGATGGCCTGGCGCACCTGCTCGGGCACGCCCTGGCGCTGCGCGAGCTGGCCGCGCCGGTGGAATTCCAGCGCCCTGGGATGCGGCACATGGCCCTGTCTGCCGCGCCACAGCCAGGTTCCCGCCGCGCCGAGCCCGGCCAGCGCCGCGCCGGCGGCGACGAACCGCCGTCGTGTCAGGCGGGGAGGCGTGGGTTGGTCGTTCTCTTCCACATCGGCGAGGGCCATGGGGGGCGGTTCGCGGTTGCCCACCGGCCAGGGCGGCGACAAATCGGGCACGCCCACGGCTTCCGCCTCGCCCATCACGACCATGCGGTAGCCGACCTTGGTGATGGTCTCGAGCAGGAAGGAGTCGACCCCGAGCTCCGCCGCCAATTGGCGGATGCGGGAGATCACGCGGTTGATCGCGTTCTCGCCGACGATGCGGCCGCCCCAGCAGCGTTCGATCAGCTCGTCGCGGGAGATCACGGCGCCCCGGGCCTTGGCGAGTAGCACCAGCACCTGCATCACCCGGGGTTCGAGGATCACGGCGCGGTGATCGCGCGACACCCGCCGGCGTGGCGGATCGACCAGCACTTCGCCAAGCCGGAACGGCGGCACCTGCGCCAGCTTGATCGAGCGCGTTTCCTCGCCCAACACTCTTCTCCCCGCCCCAGACGGGTATCGTATCTGCGGCCTTCGGCAAAGGCGAGTCTCGATGCGGGGCGCGTGAATCGTCCATGGTGGCGCCGCCGGATATCTGGCAGGAGCTGGGCCATGAAGATCATCGGCAGCTATGTCTCCCCTTATGTCCGCAAGGTGCTCGCCTGCATGGCGCTGAAAGGGATCGACGATTACGAGATCGATCCGATCACGCCCTTTTTCGGCGGCGAGGCGTTTCAACGGCTGTCGCCGCTCCGGCGCATCCCGGTGCTGCTCCACGGCGATCTGGTGCTGAACGATTCCACCGTGATCTGCGCCTGGCTGGACGAGGCCTTTTCCGGCCATCCCCTGCTCCCCGCCGATCCGGCCGACCGCGTCAGGGCGCGCTGGCTGGAGGAATATGCCGATACCCGGCTCGGCGACCTCGCCATCTGGGGCCTGTTCTACCAGAAGATCGTCGGCCCGATGGTGTTCGGCGAGGCGACGGACGCGGCGCGGGTGGAGCGCACGCTGACCGAGGGGCTGCCCGCCGCGCTCGACTATCTGGAAGGCGAGGCGCCGGATTCGGGTTTCCTGTTCGGCCAGATCGGCCTCGCCGACATCGCGATCGCCTGCTTCTTCCGCAACGCCGCCTATGCCGGCTTCGAGATCGACGCCGCGCGCTGGCCGAAAGCGGCCGGATGGGTCGCGCGCACGCTGGCGCACGACTGCATCCACCGCTTTCTGAAATACGAGCAGGCGCAGCTCAGCACCGATGCGAAGGGGCGCCGGGCCGCCTTGCTCGCCGCCGGCGCCCCGCTGGCCGCCGACACTCTTGGCACGCGCGAGCCCCGCAAGGGCATCATGGCCCTTTAGGCTTCGCCCCTATTCGTGGCCCCAGGGCGCCGGCGGCGGCGTCACCGGGCGGGTGAGATCGAATTCGACGCGCAGGAAGCGATTGGGCCGGCGCAGCTCATAGGCGTAGATCCGCCCCGGCACGACCTCGACGGCCCAGACATTGGTCGCCGACTGGGGGATGTCCCGCGCGACGAACAGGTCGCGGGAGAATTGATCGGCCGGAAATTCCTGCCGCGTCGCGGTGCCGGCATTGGCGGTGTCGCCGCCATATTGGGTGAGCACGTCCTCGCTCCCGTCCTCGTGGCGATGGTCGTGCTTGAGGCGCAGCCCGTCGGCGGTGCGGGTGATGACCCAGGTGCGCGACCGGTCCTCGCCGACATGGAAGGGGACGCGCACATCGTCCGGCGCACACTGGCGGACATGCATGACCAGCCGGCTGGCCGCGAAATCGCGGTCCGCCTCGTCATTGGTCACGACCCGGCCTTCATAGGCGTTGCCGCACAGGGCGTTGAGCGCGGCCATGAATTCGGCCTGTGGATCGGAGCTTCCCTGGGCGGTGGCGCAGGCGGGAAGGGCGACGGCCGCAGCGGCGGCGATGAGCGAAAGGGCCTGTTTCATGGCGCCCAACCTATCGCGGGGGTCGCACAATGCAAATCGGCTGGCTATCAGGAGCCATCCCGCGAGCCGGAGCGTTGCCCCGGCACCAGCCACACAGGAGCTTTCCCATGCGCGCTATTCGCACCGTCCTGCTTCCCGCTCTGGTCCTGATCGGCTGCACCGCCGCCAGCGACGCAGGCAATGCCGGCCAGGCGACGGCGTCGGAAGGGCGGCCGTTCGCGGTGGAGGAGATCGCGCAGTTCCGCGAACCCTGGGCGATGGCCTTTCTGCCCGGCGGCCGCCAGGCGCTGATCACCGAGAAGGCGGGCACGCTGAAGCTGTGGACGGTCGGCGGCGCGGCGATCGACGTCGCTGGCGTGCCGGCGGTCGAATATGGCGGGCAGGGCGGGCTCGGCGACGTGATCGTCCATCCCGATTTCGCCAACAACAGCATCGTCTATCTGAGCTATGCCGAAGCGGGCGAGGGCGGCACCCGCCATGCGGCGGTCGGCCGGGGCCGGCTGGTCGTCGAGGGCGGCAATGCGCGGATCGACGGCTTCCAGGTGATCTGGCGGCAGGAACCGGGCTTCACCGGGCGCGGCCATTACGGCCACCGCCTCGCTTTCTCGCCCGACGGCCAGTTCCTCTACATCAGCTCCGGCGAGCGCCAGCAATTCGATCCGGCGCAGGACCGCAATTCCAATGCCGGCAAGATCGTGCGGCTGACCGACACCGGCATGGTCCCGTCCGACAATCCCTTCTACGATCAGGGCCGGATCATCTCGCAGGTCTGGAGCCTCGGCCATCGCAACCCGCTCGGCCTCGCCTTCGACGGGCAGGGGCGGTTGTGGAATGTCGAGATGGGACCGCAGGGCGGCGACGAACTGAACCTGGTCGAGCGCGCCGCCGATTACGGCTATCCGACCGTCTCCAACGGCGATCATTATGACGGCCGCCCGATCCCGAACCACGACACGCGGCCGGAATTCGCCGCGCCGAAGATCACCTGGACGCCGGTCATCTCGCCCTCCAGCCTGATCTTCTATTCGGGCGACATGTTCCCGCAATGGCGGGGCAGCGCGCTGATCGGCGGTCTGTCCAGCCGCTCGCTGGTCCGCGTCACCTTCGACGGCGACAATGCCCGCGAGGCGGAGCGGTTCGACATGGGCCAGCGCATCCGCGAGGTGGAGCAGGGGCCGGACGGGTCGATCTACCTGCTCGAGGACCAGCGCGAGGGATCGGGCGGGCGGCTGCTCAGGCTGACGCCGACAGCAGGCTGAACGTCCGGTAGAGGACGTAGAACAGCACCAGCACCATCAGCAACGTCACGATGATGAACGCGCGGTGCTGCGATCCCGTCACCAGCATGTAGATGCCGTTGACGAGGGCGAGAACACCGAACGCGATGACCACATAGAAAAGGTGCAGGACCGCCTGCGCCTGCTCGGCGGTGCCGGTGAAATTCTCGGAACTGCCCGTCGCGACGGTCTGATTGAGCGCCGGTCCCAGGGCCAGAAGGATCGTGCCCATCAGGCCGATCAGCAGCACGCCGCAGACGATCGCGGCCCAGGCGCGGATCGGCGATTCCCCGATCTTCTTCATCGCCCCGCCGCATTTGGGGCAGGCGTCGCTCTTCGTATCGACGGTGCGTCCGCAGGTCGTATCCTGACAAGTCCAGACCGCAGCCATATCGCCCCCTGACCCCGTGATGACGGCGGCGATTATAGTTCAGATGCGGCGATAGCGGAAATACCAGACTTCGCGGCCCTCGCGCCGGGCCTTCGCCTCGTAGCGCGTCTCCGGCCAGCCGCCGGGACGGACGAGGAAGTCCTTCGCGCGCTCGGCCAGCCATTCGAAGTCGCGGCGGCCGTTCATGACCATCATCGCCCAGCGGCAATAGGTCGGATCGTCGGTGCCGAGCCGGAACTCGCCGCCCGGCTGCAGCTTGGCCGCGATCAGGTCGAGCGGGCCGGGATTGACCATGCGCCGCTTGGCGTGCCGCGCCTTGGGCCAGGGGTCGGGATGGAGCAGGTAGACGAAGCGCAGGCTCGCGTCCGGCAACCGCGCCAGCACCTCCAGCGCGTCGCCCATATGGAGACGGACATTGGCGAGCCGCTGGTCGCGGATATGACCGAGCGCGGTCGCGACGCCGTTCAGGAACGGCTCGCAGCCGATGAAGCCGTGATCCGGCAGCAGATCGGCGCGCCAGGCGAGATGCTCGCCGCCGCCGAAGCCGATCTCGAAATGGAGCGGGCAATCATGACCGAACAGGCTCGCCGCGTCGATCGGCCCGTCCTCCGGCACGCTGAGCGCGGGCAGCAGCTCCTCGATCAGCGCCGCCTGGCCCTGGCGGAGCGGGCGGCCCTTGGAACGGCCGTAGAGACGGCGGATGGTGGTGGGATCGTTCATGGTTCGGCCAGTGCCGCGCTGCTATCGCGCTTCCCATGAGACTCGCAAGCTGTATCGCCGCGGCCCTGCTCGCGGCCGCGCCGCCCGCCTTGGCCACCGGCACGATATCGTGCCGTTCGACCACCAGCCCGACGGACGGGCCGGCCTTGTCGCTGGTCGTCGGCGCGGGCGGCATCGTCCAGGCGCGGCTGGCGGAAGGCGGCCGGTCCCTCGCCACCGGCGATGGCGCGGGCGCGCCGATGATCGCCCAGTCCTGGCTCGACCGCGACCAGCTCAAGCTCGACATCCTCGACGGCAATGCCGACGAGCGTATCGCGCGCCTCGACACCCGGCGGGCCGGAACGGGCTATGCCGGCATCCTCATCCTGCGCGGCCGGCAATGGCGGGTGCGCTGCCAGGAAAGCGGCTAGGGTCGCGGGAGGGGGGTGAATTTCCCCCGCGGGCGCGTTAGGGTGGCTCATCCCCAAATCATCGCTCGAAGGAGGCTCTCATCGCCGACCTGATCGGAATGACCGTCACCGACCAAGCCTGGCTGCAAACCCTGATCTCGCTGTCCGTGCTGATCCTGATCGCCTGGATCGGCAACTGGATCGCCAAGAAGATCGTCCTCAAGGTCATCGGGCGGCTGATCGCCCATTCGCCGATCGGCGAGGAAGCGGGCGCCGTCACCCGGATCGTGAAGCGGCTGGCGAATCTGGTTCCCACCCTCATCGTCAGCACCGGCATCCTCGCGGTCCCGCATTTGCCCGGCTGGGCGCCGGTGCTGGTCCGCAACGTCGCGACCGGCTTCGCGATCCTCACCGTCGCGCTGGCGATCGGCGCCGCGATGGATCTGGGCAACCATGTCTATGCCCGCCGCCCGGACGCGGGGTCGCGGCCGATCAAGGGCTATGTGCAGGTCGGCAAGATCGTCATCTTCTGCGCCGCCGCGATCCTGATCGTCGCCGCCTTGATCGACCGGTCGCCGATCCTGCTCCTGTCCGGCCTCGGCGCGATGGCGGCGGTGTTGATGCTGGTGTTCAAGGACACGATCCTGGGGCTCGTCGCCTCGGTCCAGCTCACCTCCAACGACATGATCCGGGTCGGCGACTGGATCGAGATGCCCAAATATGACGCGGACGGCGACATCATCGACATCGCGCTGCACACGGTGAAGGTGCAGAACTGGGACAAGACGATCACCACGATCCCGACCCACAAGCTCATCGAGGATTCGTTCAAGAACTGGCGCGGCATGTCGGAATCGGGCGGCCGGCGGATCAAGCGCCCGCTGATGATCGACCAGAACAGCGTGCGCTTCCTGAGCGGGGAGGAGGCGGACGGCCTCGATCGCTTCGCCCTGATCCGGCCCTATCTGGAGAGCAAGGAAGCGGAGATCGCGGAATGGAACCGCGCCAGCCCGGATCGCGCGTCGGATGCGGTGAACGCGCGGCGGCTCACCAATGTCGGCACCTTCCGGGCCTATATCTCCGCCTATCTGAAGGCGCATCCGGGCATCACCAACGAAATGACGATGCTGGTGCGTCAGCTCAGCCCCTCGCCGGAGGGCTTGCCGATCGAGATCTACTGCTTCACCGCGACCACCGCCTGGGGCGAGTATGAGGACATCCAGTCGGATATCTTCGATCACCTGATCGCGACCCTGCCGGAATTCGGCCTGCGCCTGTTCCAGCAGCCCACCGGCCTCGATTTCCAGCGGGGTTTCGGAGAGGCACGGGAGGCGGCTTAGAGCCGGATTCTCCTGTCTTGAATCTCCCCTCCGTTCGGGCTGAGCCTGTCGAAGCCCTGTCCTTCTCTTTGTTCCAAGGAAAAGACAGTCCTTCGACAGGCTCAGGACGAACGGAGCGTTGCGTCAAACTCTCCTACCCGAACAGCCCGCTATGCGCCTCGCGCAGCGCCACCTTCTGGACCTTGCCCATCGCGTTCCTCGGCAGCGCGTCGGCGAAGAGGATGCGGCGCGGCTGCTTGAAGCGGGCGAGGGACGTGATGCCGGCCAGCACCGCCGCCTCGTCGAGCGCCGGATCGGCGCGCGTCACCACCGCGACCACGGCCTCGCCCAGGTCGGGGTGCGGCACGCCGATCACCGCGCTTTCGCCGACGCCCGGCACCGCGTCGATCGCCAGCTCGATCTCTCTGGGATAGATGTTGAGTCCGCCGGCGATGATCAGGTCCTTGGCCCGCCCGACGATCGCGACGCGGCCGTCCTCGGCCATGGTCGCGATGTCGCCGGTGATGAAGAAGCCGTCGGCGCGCATCTCCTCGGCGGTCTTTTCGGGATTGCGCCAATAACCCTTGAACAGGTTCGGGCCGCGGATTTCGAGCACTTCGTCGCGGATGCGCGCCTCGACGCCGGGGAGCGGGAAGCCCACCGTGCCGGGAATGCGATCCCCGTCATAGGGGTTGGAGCAGATCATCCCCGCCTCGGTCATCCCGTAGCGCTCCAGGATGTGATGCCCGGTCCGCGCCTCGAAACCGGTGAAGGTCGCCTCCAGCAGCGGCGCCGATCCCGAGATGAACAGCCGCATATTCGCTACGGCGTCCCGCGTCAGCCGGTCATGCGCGACAAGTCGCACGTAGAAGGTCGGCACGCCCATCAGTATCGTGGCGCGGGACAGGTCGCCGATCACCGCATCGGCGTCGAAGCTTCTGTGCCAGAGCATCGTCGAGCCGCCCAGCAGCGCGCCGTGCAGCGCCACGAACAGACCGTGGACATGATAGATGGGCAGAGCGTGGATCAGCACGTCGTCCGGCCGCCAGCGCCAATAATCCTTCAGCACCAGCGCGTTGGACGACAGATTTTCGTGGCTGAGCATCGCCCCCTTGGAGCGGCCGGTGGTGCCGGACGTGTAGAGGATGGCGGCGAGATCGCCGGGGTCGCGCGCCACGGTCTCGAACGGACCGGGCGCGGGCGCGAGATCGGCGAGGTCGAGATGGCCCGGCGCGATCACCACCGAAGGCTCGGCATCCTCGATGAAATAGTCCAGTTCCGCCGTCGTATAGGCGGTGTTGAGCGGCACATAGACAAGGCCGGCGCGCAGGCTGGCGAGGTAGAGCAGGGCATTGTCGACCGACTTTTCGGCCTGCACCACGATCCGGTCGCCGGGCTTCGCACCGCGCGCGGCCAGCGCGTTTGCCCAGCCCGCGACGGCCGCGTCCAGCTCGTCGTAACGCAGGCGGACCTCACTCTTTTCGACGAAGACAGGCCTATCGCCGGCGGCCTTCGCCGCCGAAGCAATCAGGGTCCAGAGGTTCGCGTCCATCATCGCTCTATCGCGGCAACCGCCGCGCCAGCCAAGCGCTTCGTCCCGTCCGCGCTTGCGCTGGTGCCGCGCGTCGCCATCTGCCGGGCATGGAGAAACGTGCATCACTGGACGGCGGCGCCATTGCGATCGGCCTCGCCGTCGGCATCGCTATCGGGCTGATGTTTGACAGCATCGGCGCGGGCATTGCGATCGGCCTCGTCTTCGCGATCGCCCTCTCGATGTCGCGGCGACGGCGGCGCTGACCCCAGGCCGCATCGACGTTCGGCTGCGTCAGCCCATTGGAATGTAGGATTTGCTCTGTCAGGGTCGCCGCGACACGGAGCATATCATGATCCAGGGCCGTCGGCCTCGCCCCTCCCGTTCTTTCTGCTCTGAATGTTCTTGCGGGAGGGGGACTCACCCCCGACGTGGCGTCAGGTTAGTCAACTTCCGCGGCTCGGTATCCCTCTTGCCGAAAGGGAAGGGAGGCCGTGCGCGAGGTTATCGAATCGGGTCAGACCGCCTGCTTCAGCGCGTCGACCAGGTCGGTCCGCTCCCAGGAGAAATGATCGCCCTCCGCCTTGCGGCCGAAATGGCCGTAGGCGGCGGTCGGCGAATAGATCGGCTTGTTGAGGCCGAGATGGGTGCGGATGCCCTTGGGCGTCAGCCGCACCAGCCGGGGCAGAACCTCCTCCAGCTTTTCGGCGGTCGCGCCGTTCAGCTCGGTGCCGTGCAGATCGACATAGAGCGACAGCGGCTCGGCGATGCCGATCGCGTAGGAAAGCTGGATCGTGGCGCGCCGGGCGAGGCCGGCGGCGACGATGTTCTTGGCGAGATAGCGGCTGACATAGGCGGCCGAACGATCGACCTTGGTCGGGTCCTTGCCGCTGAACGCGCCGCCGCCATGGGGGGCCGCGCCGCCATAGGTGTCGACGATGATCTTGCGGCCCGTCAGGCCCGCATCGCCGTCCGGCCCGCCGATCTCGAAGCTGCCGGTCGGGTTGATGTGGTAGACCGTCCGGTCGGACAGCAGCTCCGCCGGAATCACGTCCGCGACGACCCGCTTCACATAGGCCTTGAGCTCGGCTTCCTTGTCGCCCTCGTCATAGCCCTTGGCGTGCTGGGTCGAGACGACGATCGCGGTCGCGGCGACCGGTTTGTCGTTCTCGAACTTCAGCGTCACCTGGCTCTTGGCGTCCGGCTCCAGGAAGGGCGCGGCGCCGGCATGGCGGTCGGCGGCCATCTTCTCGAGGATCTTGTGGCTGTAATAGAGCGTCGCCGGCATCAGGTCCGGCGTCTCGTCGGTGGCATAGCCGAACATGATGCCCTGGTCGCCCGCGCCCTCGTCCTTGTTGCCGCTCTCGTCCACGCCCTGCGCGATATGCGCGGACTGGCCGTGGAGATTGTTCTCGAAGCGCAAAGTCTCCCAATGGAAGCCGGACTGCTCGTAGCCGATCCGCTTCACCGTCTCGCGGACCGTCCGCTCGATCTCTTCCTGCGCGCCCGGCGCCCATTCGCCGTTCTCATAGACGCCCTTGCAGCGGATCTCGCCGGCCAGGACGACGAGCTGGGTGGTGGTCAGCGTCTCGCAGGCGATGCGCGCTTCCGGATCCTTGGACAGGAACAGATCGACGATCGCGTCGGAAATCTGGTCGCTGACCTTGTCGGGGTGCCCTTCGGACACCGATTCGGACGTGAAGAGATAGGTGCTGCGCATCGCGGAACGACGATCCTTCTGGAGAAAGGGAATGCGGATATAAAGATATCCTTATGTGCGGCGCGCTTCCTAGCGCGCCTTACGGCGCAGGGCAATCGCCCCTGCGACGAGCAACAGCGCGAAGGCGAGGGGGAGGGCGTTGCCGAAGCGGGCGAAGAGGGTGGGGAGCGCCGCCCCTGGCAGGTGCGTGTCGATCACGCCGGCGCCCGAGGGAATGCTCTCCAGCACCCGGCCATGCGCGTCGATCACCGCCGAAATGCCGGTCGGCGTCGCGCGGACCACCGGCAGGCCCTCCTCGATCGCCCGCAGCCGCGCCTGGGCCAGATGCTGGGGCGGACCCCAGGCGCCGAACCA
Organism: Sphingomonas sp.; assembly: GCA_019635535.1. Classification (NCBI taxonomy): domain Bacteria; kingdom Pseudomonadati; phylum Pseudomonadota; class Alphaproteobacteria; order Sphingomonadales; family Sphingomonadaceae; genus Sphingomonas; species Sphingomonas sp. The sequence continues at coordinate 114,927 of JAHBZH010000001.1, read as the reverse complement.
GGCGTCGTTGGAGGGATTGAAGATGAAGTCCGGCCGGTCGGCGCGATCCGCGACCTGGCCGGAAAAGACGATCTCGTAGCAGATCTGGATGCCGGCGCGGGCGAAGCCGGGCACGGCCAGCGTACGCGGTCCCGGCCCGGCATGGAAATCGAGATCGCCCGGCGCCAGCCGGCTGAGCCCGAGCGCGGAGAGGAACGGGCGCATCGGCAGATATTCGCCATAGGGCACGAGATGCGCCTTGTCGTAGCGCGGCCCCAACCGGCCCTGCGGGTCGATCATGAAGAGGCTGTTATAGGCGGCGGTGGCATAGCCGTCGTCGCCGAAGACCAGCTCGACCCCGCCGAGCAGCATCATGTCGTCCGGCCCCATCAACGCGGCGATGCGCTGGCGCGCGCGCGACTGGACGGAGAGATAATCGGGCGTCGCCGCCTCCGGCCACAGGATGAGGCGCGGCGTGTCGGACGGCTCCCCGGTCAGCCGCGCGAGCCGGCGGAAATTCTCGGCCTCGAAATTCGGATCCCACTTGTTCTGCTGGCCGATATCGGGCTGGACGACGCGGATCAGCGGGCCGGCGCCGGACAGAGCCGGGACCGCCATCCAGGCCAAGGTGCCGCCGCCGATTACGGCCAGCATAGCGATCGCCCCGGCGGTCCTGGCGCCGCGCAGGACGAGGAGGAAGGCCCCGCCCATGAGCACCGCGACACCGGACAGTCCATAAGTGCCGATCCACCGCGCCAGTCCCGCCAGCCCGCTCGGCATCAGCGCCACCGCCACCGGATTCCATGCGAAACCGGTGAACATTGTAGCGCGCAGCCATTCGGTGACGATCCAGGCGGCGGCGAGGATGAGCGTCAGCGTCAGCGGGCCAGCGCGTCCCCAGCGCCAGGCGAGGCCGGCCGCCGCCGCAGGGAAGATCGCGAGATAGAGCGACAGCAAAGGCACGGCGAGCCAGCCGAGCCAGGCCGGCATCGCCGCCTGATAGGTGAAAGCGGTCGCGATCCAGTTCAGGCCCAGCACGAACTGACCGAAGCCGAACCACCAGCCCCGCGCCAGCGCGGAACGCAGGCTCGGCGCATCGTCGATCAGCCACAGCAGGCCGGCGAAGGCGACGAGCGTGAGCGGCCAGAACTCCACCGGCGCGAAGCCGAGCGCCGAGACGAGGCCGGCGAGAAAGGCGAGGGCGAGAGGCGGCATCGCCCCACGCTATGCGGACCGGCGATGGCCGGCGTCAATGGCCGATCAGGCGGCGTGGCGCCGGGTCAGCTCCCGCAGGGGCGGCTTGCTCCGGCGCGCGACGATGGCTTTGTCCCGCCGTCGCGCCCTCACCACATTCCACGCATCCTTGAACGGAACGATGTAGAGCGAGGCGACGGTCCGCATGCGCTCGGTGTCGCGCTTGTCGATGCCGAAGGAGAGGTCCTCGCGCTCCTTGGGCACGTAGATCGTCCCGAACAGCCAGTCCCACAAAGCGAATTGCGACCCGAAATTGCGGTCCCAGTGCTTTTCGGCGCGGCTGTGGTGGATCTGGTGCATGGCCGGGCTGATGACGAGGCGCGACAGCCATTGCGGGAAGGCGACCCAGATATGGCTGTGACGCAGCTGGGCGCCCAGCATGTCGAAGGCGAAGCGGCCGGCATTGATGCCCAGGATCGACATGACGGTGAGCTGGCCGGGGAAGGCGATGAGGAAGGCGCCGGTGACGATCGGCACGGCGATCAGGCTGCGGCCGAGATTGACCAGGCCGTTGACCGGATGGTTGCGCAGCTGCGAAACCGGCACCAGCGTCTCGGAGCTGTGGTGGACCTTGTGGAACTGCCACAGGAACGGGCTCCAGTGCATCAGCCGGTGCGCCCAGTAGCGGAAGAAGTCCTCGGCGAAGAGCAGGGCGACCGTATAGGCGATGACCACGCTTAGGCTCGCCTGCGCGGCATTGTCCGCCGCCCAGCGCCCACCCTTCGCCACCGCCTCGACATGCTGGGGCGAGGCCAGGATCGCGACCAGGCCGACCAGCACGCCCAGCGCCACCTTGTCGAACAGCACGAAGCGATAGTCGAGCAGCGCCGAGCGATGCAGCCACACATCCCTGGGAAACAAGAAACCCAGGAAGCCCTGCGCGCGCACCGCAGGTTCCGATCGTGCACGCCACGCCCACACACCGAACGCGATCAACGTCGCCGAAAGTAAGGATGTCCAGTGGAAACGCGAAAACAGTTTGCCGAAGACGCCGCGAACGGTGTCCGCCGCCGCCGCGAATTCCGGATTGGCGATAAATGGCGTGAGGGTCTCGATACTCATGACACGGCTCCGGCGCTGTTGCAGTTCGGTTCTGGCGCCCTCCCCGGGCAACCCTCTGGCCAGGAGAAGATGAATCCAGCATGAAACCGGCGCGATCCGGCCTGCCTCCAACGATCCTGGCCGTTGCCAATCATGAGTGTACGCCCTAGGGCGCTCGCTTTCCCGCCAGGAGCGCCCAATGACCGGAACCCGCCTCGACGTGCTGTGCATCGGCAACGCCATCGTCGACATCATCGCCGATTGCGACGATGCCTTTCTGGCGCGTGAGGGGCTGACCAAGGGGATGATGCGGCTGATCGACGCCGAGGAGGCGACCCGGCTTTACGATCATATGGGCCCGGCGCGCGAGATGAGCGGCGGTTCGGCCGGCAATACGGCGGCGGGGATCGCGGCGCTTGGCGGCAAGGCCGGCTTCATCGGCCAGGTGGCGCCGGATCAGCTCGGCGAATTCTACCGTCACGACCTCACCGCCACCGGCGTCGAATTCACCACCCCGGCCGCCGATCTGGGCGAGCCGACGGCGCGCTCGATGGTATTGGTGACGCCCGACGCGCACCGCACGATGAACACCTTTCTGGGCGCTGCCCAGCTCCTGCCGGCCGCCGCGCTTGACGAGGCGCAGATCGCCGACGCGGGCGTGCTCTATCTGGAAGGCTATCTCTGGGATCCCGAGGCGCCGCGCTACGCGATGGTGAAGGCGATCGACGTGGCGCGGCGCGCCGGCCGGAAGGTCGCGTTCACCCTGTCCGACACCTTCTGCATCGATCGCCATCGCGACGGCTTCAACACGCTGCTGGACGAAGGCCGCATCGACATCCTCTTCGCTAACGAGGCGGAGATCCAGTCGCTCGCCGCCGTCGCCCATTTCGAGACCGCTGTCGCGGCGGTGAAGGACAAGGTGGAGATTCTCGTCGTCACCCGTTCCGAGAAGGGCGCGATCGCCCTCGCCGGCGCCGAGCGGGCCGAGGTCGCGGCCGAACCGGTGGCCAAGGTGGTGGACACGACCGGCGCGGGCGACCTGTTCGCCGCCGGCTTCCTGTTCGGCCACATGCGGGGCTGGAACCTCGAAGATTCGCTGCGCATCGGCGCGATCGCGGCCGCCGAAGTGATCTCGCATTACGGCGCGCGGCCCGAAGCGGACCTGAAGGCGCTCGTCGCGGCCCGGCTCGGCTGACGCCCCACGCCAATCCCGGAACGAAAAAGGGGAGGCCTCGGCCTCCCCTTTCTTTTGCCTTGAGGCCGGGCCTCAGTTCCGGTCGGCGTCGTCCACGCCGGGGATGCCGGGCTCGATGTCCTGAATCTCCGATTCGTGCACCTCGACCAGGCCGCGGCCGAGATGGCTGTTGCGGTAGCTGTAGAGGAAATAGACGACGAGACCGATCGCGGTCCAGATCGGCAGCACCAACATCGCCTTGAACGGCAGGTTGAGGAACAGGAACAGGCAGCCCGCGATGGTCAGCGGCCCGATCAGCCAGATGGCCGGCGTGCGGAACGGCCGGTGCCGGGCCGGATCCGTGCGGCGCAGCACCATCACGACGATCGCCACCATGAAGAAGGCGTAGAGCGTGCCGGCATTGGCGATGTCGGCGAGCTGGCCGACCGGCAGGAAAGCCGCGGCGAAGGCCACGACACCGCCGGTGATCGCAGTGACGATATACGGCGTCTTCCACTTCGGATGCACGGTCGACAGCTTCTCCGGCAACAGGCCGTCGCGCGACATCACGAAGAAGATGCGCGTCTGGCCGAACAACAGGATCAGGATGACCGAGGGCATCGAGACAAAGACGGCGATGCCGAGCAGGTTGCCGAAGCCCGAGAAGCCGATCTGGCGCAACACATGCGCCAGCGCCTCGTTCGAGCAGACCAGCATCTGGCTGTATTCCGGCATCGCGCATTGCAGGGCCAGCGCCTCGGAACCCGCCGGGAACGGAACGCCGTTCGGGCCCATGATCGGCTGGCCGCCGAGCGAGCCGATCGCGCCGGCGGCGACCAGGATGTAGAAGATCGTGCAAACGAGCAGCGAGCCGATCAGGCCGATCGGTACGTTACGCTGCGGATTCTTGGTTTCCTCCGCCGCAGTCGAGACCGCGTCGAAGCCGACATAGGCGAAGAAGATCGTCGCGGCCGCGCCGACCACGCCGATACCCGATCCGAAGCCGCCGAACATGCCGGCCGGCAGGAAGGGATTGAAATTCTCCATCTCGACCGCCGGCAGGGTCAGCGCGATGAAGGCGGTGAGGGTGATGATCTTGATCGCCACCAGCACGGCGTTGACGCGCGCGGATTCGGTGGTGCCGATCATCAGCAGCCAGGTGATGAGACCGGCGATGAAGACGGCGGGCAGGTTGATCAAGCCGTCCGGCGAGCCACCCAGCGCCGCCGGCCCGGCGGCCAAAGCGGCGGGGACCTGTATCCCCAGAAACTGGTCCATCGTTCCGACGAAATAGCCCGACCAGCCAACCGAGACCGCGCTGGCCGCGACGGCATATTCGAGGATCAGACCCCAGCCGACCGTCCAGGCGAGCAGCTCGCCCAACGCGCCATATGTATAGGTGTAAGCCGAGCCGGCGACGGGGACCATCGAGGCGATCTCGGAATAGCAGAGCGCGGCGACGACGCACACCGCGCCGGCGACCATGAAGGCGATCATCAGGCCGGGGCCGGCTTTCTGCGCGCCGACCGCGGTCAGCACGAAAATGCCGGTGCCGATGATGCAGCCAACGCCGAACAGGATGAGCTGAATCGGCCCCAGCGAGCGATGCAGCGATTTTTTTTCGGCGGTGGCAAGAATGGCGTCGAGTGGCTTAACGCGCCCTAAGATCATGGAATTTCCCCTGAACCTGCGGCTCCCTTGGCCGCTCCTTTATGTTTGGCGCGGAGCCTAACCGCTAAATCCGTCGCCGCAAGCCTCATAATCGGCTCATGTTGTCGCGCGGGAAGCGGGCGCGGAAGTTGACGAACCTGACGCCACGTCGGGGACCGACGCCCCTCCCCGCGAAGCCCGCAAGGCGACGTTTGCCGATCCGGGCGGGAACAAGGCGGGACGACGGGAAAAGCGGCGCGATCCATTCCGGGACTCGCGCAGAAGAAATCCTACATTGCAATCGAATAGGAATCGCGGCGCGGGCCTATCCGGCCAGCATCGGGCCCAGGCCGCGCCCGCCGAAGAGATGGACGTGCAGATGCGGCACCTCCTGTCCGCTGTCGGGGCCGACATTGGCGAGCAGGCGGTAGCCCGGCGCGACCAGGCCGGCATCGCGCGCCACCTTCCCCACCGCGCGGACGAAGCCGGCGATTTCCTCGGCCGGGGCGCGCTCGGAAAAATCGTCCCAGGAGACATAGGCGCCCTTCGGAATCACCAGGATATGGGTGGGCGCCTGCGGATTGATGTCGTGGAAGGCGAGGGCGAATTCGTCCTCGTACACCCGCTTCGCCGGTATTTCCCCGCGCAGGATGCGGGCGAAGATGTTGGCGTCGTCATAGGGCAAAGTGGCGTCGATCGGCATGGCGGTCCTCCTCGCCAAGCGGATAAGCGCGCGGGGCGGCGCGAGCAACGCGCTTGACCCTCATGTCCCGCGCGTTACGAGTCGCCCTGATGAGCGACGAGACGCCCGACAGCCTGATTCCGTATGACGAGATCGTCCAGGAAGCCCTGCGCGCGGTCGTCGGGCGGGTGCTGGGCGAGATCGAGGCGACCGGGCAATTACCGGGCGAGCATCATTTCTACATCACCTTCAAGACCGCCGCCGCCGGCGTCGATATCCCGAAGCACCTGACCGAGCGATTCCCGGACGAGATGACGATCGTCATCCAGAACCGCTTCTGGGACCTGAAAGTGCGCGAGGACGGGTTCGAGGTCGGCCTCAGCTTCAACCAGTCGCCGGCACGGCTCGTCATCCCCTTCTCGGCGATCACCGGCTTCGTCGATCCGGCGGTCAATTTCGCGCTCCAGTTCCAGGCGCAGGCGGAGGAATCGGGCTTCGAGGAGCACGATCAGGCCGAGAACGATCCCCCGGCCGCCGAGCCTGTCGAGGACGGCTCCAATGTCGTTTCGGTGGATTTCAGCCGCAAGAAGTAGCGGGCGGAGCCTGGCGGCTCTCGCCGCGGCCGCTCTGTCGGCCGGCACCGCCCATGCCCAGCCCGCGGGCGCGCCGGCTGACGCAGTGCGCTATCCTTATGTCGCGGCGCTCGCGCGCGGGGCGGAGGCGGATTCGGTCTTCTTCTGCGGCGGCGCGCTGGTCGCACCGCGCTGGATCGTCACCGCGGCGCATTGCTTCTTCACGCGGGACGGACAGTGGATCGGCGAAGCCGGGCTGTCGGCGGTGGTCGGACGCGATCGCCTGGACGTGCTGGACAAGGAGGCGCGGATCGGCATCGACCGCGTCATTCTCCATCCCGGCTACGATCCCGCATCACAGGACAGCGATATCGCGCTGGTTCGGCTGGATACGATCGCGGGGCCCCTCGTCGCCGCGCTGGCGACCTTGCGTGACGGAGATGCGCCCGCCGCCACGGCGCTGGGCTTCGGCAGCTTCTACGAGGGCCGCCTGGCCGCCAATGCGCTTTCGGCATCCGGGTCTCCGACTTCGCAGACCTCGTATCGCCTGCGTCAGTCGCAGGTGCGGCGGATCGATCCCGCGCGCTGCACGCCGCTCGCCGATTTCGGCAAGATCGAGGACAGCCGCCAGCTTTGCTTCGGCGCGCCGTCCGTGGATGCCTGCGTCGGGGATTCGGGCGGCCCGCTTGTCGCGCCGCGCCCCGGCGGAGACGATCGACTGATCGGAATTCTCAGCCTCGGCACTGGCTGCGCTGTCGCCGAACCCGCCTTGGCCTATACGAGAGTCGCCGATCATGCCGAATGGATTGCGGCGGTGGTCGGCGAGCAATAGCGTCCCGTCATATTCGCGCCCCCTTCACCTCCCGGCGCGATCGCTTTACGAGCGGCAAAGAGTCGCTTCGAGGGGGACAGGATGAACGTCGCCAACACACGCACCGAGACCGACAGCTTTGGCCCCATCGAGGTCGCGGCCGATGCCTATTGGGGCGCACAGACACAGCGGTCGATCGAGAACTTCCCGTTCGGGCCACAGGAGCGGATGCCGATCGAGATCGTCCACGCGCTCGGCTTCGTGAAGCAGGCCGCGGCGCGGGTGAACGCGCGCGAGGGCGGGCTCGACGCCGGCCTTGCCGAGGCGATCCAGCAGGCGGCCGGCGAGGTCGCCGCCGGCGAGCATGACGACCAGTTCCCGCTCGTCATCTGGCAGACCGGCTCGGGCACCCAGTCCAACATGAACGCCAACGAAGTGGTGGCCGGCCGCGCCAACGAGATCCTCACCGGCCAGCGCGGCGGCAAGTCGCCCGTCCATCCGAACGATCATGTCAACAAGGGCCAATCGTCCAACGACAGTTTCCCGACCGCGATGCATGTCGCCGCCGCGCGCGCCGTCCACCAGCGGTTGCTGCCGGCGCTGCGCGTCATCCACCGCAAGCTCAAGGAGCAGGCGGAAGGGTGGGACCGGATCGTCAAGATCGGCCGCACCCATCTCCAGGACGCGACGCCGCTGACCCTGGGCCAGGAATTTTCCGGCTATGCCCATCAGGTCGAGATGGGGATCGCCCGCGTCGAGGCGGTGCTGCCGCGCCTGCATGAGCTCGCGCAGGGCGGCACCGCGGTCGGCACCGGCCTCAACGCGCCGAAGGGCTTCGGCGAGAAATTCGCCGCCGAGATCGCGAACCTGACGCGGCTGCCCTTCGTCACCGCGCCCAACAAGTTCGAGGCGCTGGCGACCCACGACACCCTGGTCGAGCTTTCGGGCGTGCTCAACGTCATCGCCGTGTCGCTGACCAAGATCGCCAACGACATCCGCCTGCTCGGCTCCGGTCCGCGCTGCGGCCTTGGCGAATTGCGGCTGCCCGAAAACGAGCCGGGCAGCTCGATCATGCCGGGCAAGGTCAATCCGACGCAGGCGGAAAGCCTGACCATGGTCTGCGCGCAGGTGATGGGCAATCATGTCGCGGTCACGATCGGCGGCCTCCAGGGCCATATGGAATTGAACGTGTTCAAGCCGCTGATCGGCGCCAACGTGCTGCGCTCGATCGACATCCTCTCGACCGGCATGGAGAGCTTCACCGCGCGTTGCCTGGACGGCATGGAGGCGGACGAGGCGCGGATCGCCGACCTGATGAACGAATCGCTGATGCTGGTGACGGCGCTGGCGCCCGAGATCGGCTACGACAATGCCGCCAACATCGCCAAGCACGCCCACAAGAAAGGGCTGACGCTCAAGCAGGCGGGGATCGAGCTGGGCCTGGTCGACGAGGCGACCTTCGATCGCGTGGTGATCCCGGAGAACATGCTGGGGCGGTGAGCAGAGGATGATCGAGGAGCTCGCCGTCGCAACCTTCATGGTGCTGCTGACGGCGTTCATCCATGCGCTCGGGCTCTATGCGCTCAGCCGCGCGCTGCGGCTGGAAGCGATGCACGCCGGCGATATCCCGGTGCAGCCTCTCTCGCCGCGCGGCATGATATTGGCCTTGTTCCTCGTTCTAGGCCTGTTCGCGCTGCACGGCATAGAAATCTGGTGCTATGCCTTCCTGTATTGGTTGGTCGGCGCCCTGCCCGATCTGCACACGTCGCTCTATTTCTCGACGATCACCTACGGGACGGTCGGCTATGACGATGAGGGCATCGCGTCCGGCTGGCGTCTCGTAGCCGCGATCGAGGGCATCAACGGCATCGTACTGCTCGGCTGGTCGATCGCGTTCATCGTCACGGTCGCCGCGCGCCGGCACCAGCATTGAGGCTCTCTCAGCCGCCCGCCTGCCAGACCCGGATCGCGTCCACCGGCCAGACCAGCATCAGCACGTTGAGCGTCAGATTGTCGCGGATGACGATCAGGGTCAGCAGCTCGAAGGCGAGGGCGATGGCGATCGTCGCCCAGACGGGAATCCGCCGCGCGATGGCGAAGCCGAGGATCATCCAGGCGACGTCCGCCACCGAGTTGATCACGCTGTCGCCGGTATAGCCGAGCGCGATCGTCGCCTCGCGGTAGCGATCGATGATGATCGGGCTGTTCTCCAATATCTCCCACGCCGCCTCGATCACGACGGCGGCGATCAGCCGGTCGCCGGGCGGGTTGCGGCGCAGGAAGAACCAGCCGAGCGCGTAGAACAGGAAGCCGTGGATGATATGGCTGGGCGTATACCAGTCGGCGAGATGCTGGCTGTTGTCTGGGCCGTGGACGGTCGGCACCCACAATTTCACCGTGCCGCATTCGCAGATCGGCGAACGGCCCATCCAGAGCAGGATCGCCGCCATGACCGCGACCAGCCCGAAGGCGATCAGCCAGTAGCCGCGTGGGATGAGCGGCGCGTTGGTCATGCGTGCAGCATCTCGTCCAGCGTGACCACGGTGCGGTAATTGCGGCTGGTCGCGGGCGAGCCGATCGCCTTGTCGATGATGCCCGGCGTGAGCTTCGACGTGCCCGAGCCCTCTGGATAGTGAATCCACAGTGCGTCGCCCGCCGCGCGGACCTTCTCTCCGGCGGCGACGCGGCCCTGGATCGCGGCAACGGCGCCCGCGACGGGCGGATGTTTCGAAACGAGCAGGAGCAGCCGGTTCGGCTCGTCACGCGCGGCTTCGGGGAAGGGGCAGCCCGGCGCATAGGCGGCCCATTGCGCGGCGGTGCGCACGATCGCCGGCGCCTCGTAGCCATATTCGCGGGCGATCAGCGCCTCCAGCGCCGTCTCGGCCTCGGCGGGCGCCGCATCGGCGTCGAACACCACATTGCCGCTCTGGATATAGGTGGCGACGTCGCGCCATCCGAGCGCGGCGCAATCGGCGCGCAGCTCCGCCATCGGCAGCTTGCGCCCGCCCACATTCACCGCCCGCAGCAACGCGACCATCCGCCCCATGGCACAAGATTAGCAGCATCCGCGCGCATGTCTCCCCTTGACGCGCGCCGTCCGGCCACGCCACTAGCCCTCATGAAAATCGCCAGCGCGTTCAAGCGACGGGGCCTGCTCTTCGTCCTTTCCAGCCCCTCGGGCGCGGGCAAATCCACGATCGCGCGCATGCTGATGGCCGTCGATGACGGCATCGCCATGTCGGTCTCCGCCACCACCCGCCCGATCCGTCCCGGCGAGGTGGACGGACGCGACTATCATTTCGTCAGCACAGCGCGGTTCGAGGAGATGGTCGCCGAGGGCGCATTCCTCGAATGGGCGCATGTCTTCGGCCATCGCTACGGCACGCTGAAGAGCGAGGTGCTGAAGACGATCGAGGCCGGCCGCGACGTGCTGCTCGACATCGACTGGCAGGGGACGCAGCAGCTGAAGCAGGTCGATCCGGACATCGTTCGGGTCTTCATCCTGCCGCCCTCCATGGCCGAGCTGGAGCGCCGGCTGCGCGGGCGCGGCACGGACAGCGACGCGGTGATCGAAAAACGCATGGAGCGCGCCGCGGCGGAGATCAGCCACTGGGCCGAATATGATTATGTGCTGATCAACAACGATGCGGAGAAATGCCGCGAACTCGTTCACAACATCCTGAAGGCCGAGCGGCTGAAGGCGACGCGGCGCGTCTTCCTCCACGACTTCGTGCGCGAGCTGATCGGCTGAAACCTTTCGCCCGGCTCGCGGATTTCGCCTAGGATGGCGTGAGCGCAACAGGGAGGATGGCGATGGGCAAGATGCTTGGGCGCGTCGTGATCGGGGCGGCGGCGGCGACCATTGCGATGTTCGTCATCGGCTTCATCTTTTTCGCGACGCCGCTGGCGCGCCTCGGTTCCGCCAGCCTTGACGATACGCAGGCGGCGGCGGTTCAGCAGGCGCTGGCGGCGAACCTGCCGCATACCGGCACCTATTTCGTGCCGGATCCGGATGGGTCGGCGGCGCAGACCGTGATGTACGGGCAAGGGCCGATCGCCACGGTCCACTACAATATCGGCGGGTTCGCGGCGATGGATTCGGGCGCGCTGATCGGCGGACTCGCGCTGAATTTCATCGTCGCGCTGCTGATCGGCCTGGCGCTTGGTTTCGTGGCCGATTCCGCCGTGCGCGTCCGGCTGGCCGTGCTGTTCCCCCTGGGAGCAACCATTTTCGGGCATCTTGGCCGGCCGGTCTATTATCACCACGACTGGGCGAACGCGGTCTATGCCTTCGTCGCCGACACGACGATGCTGGTCGTCGCGGGGCTGATCCTCGCCTGGTTCCTGCCCAGCGTGCGCGGGGCTCCGGCCGACATGCCGACCGACGTCTAGATCAGGTTCAGGAATCGATAGGCCGCTTCGAAGTCGGCCCGCCGGTTGGCGAGCGCCCTGGCGGCCTCCGCGTCCTCGCCCCATTTCTCGGCCTGCCATTCCTCGTCCAGCGAGGCGGCGGCCCAGGCCGTCTCCAGGTCGAACGCGTTCTCGGCGAGCGCCAGCGCGATCAGCAGCGAGCCGGACACCGTCACCAGCGGCGACAGCCCGGCGAGCTGGAAGTGATCGCGCACCGCGACCGCGTGCGCGAGCCGCGCGATCGTGTGCGCCGGCTGGGCCTTGTGGATGACGCCGGTGGCGATCTCGAAGTCCACGTCGTAGCGGCGGCGCGCCCAGGCGAGGATCGGGTCCCACCGTTCCGACTGGCACAAGACGAGACCGGCCGGTCCCTCGGCGCGATAACAGGTGAGGTCGCTTTCGCCATAAATGGCGAGGCCGCGCGCGAAGTTCTCCCGGTCCGGCGCGATCCGGTCGATCGCGGCGTTGGCGAGGCCGGTGAGCGGCATGGCGCGCGGGTCGATCGTCTCGCCTTGCGCGTTCCATTCGTCCGCGATCGCCTCGGCGAGCGCGGCGCTGGGCGCCGCCAGATCGGCGCGCCCCGGCGTCTGCACCGGCCGGCCGTCGAGCAGGATGCGGCGATCGTCGGCCGCCGCGGCCTCTTGGTAGAAGCGTTTCACGCGTCGGGCGGCCGCTGCCAGCGCCCGGCCAGCCATTTGGGCCCGAAGAAGCTGACGACGAGCGCGATGAAGGCGAGCGGGAAGCCGATCACATTGCCGCCCTCGACGATCACGTCGCTCTGCCACAAGAGGATGCCGAACAGCACGACGAAGGTCGCGCCGATCCTGAGCAGGTTCATCGCGATGAAGCGGTTGCGCCAGATATCGTCCTGTCCCGTCATGCCCATGTCCTCATATATGCGATGATCTCGCCGGGTGTCTCGGCGACATGATGCGCGCCGGCGCGGCTTAGCTCGGACGCGTCGTGATAGCCCCAGGCGACGCCGATCGCGCTTACCCCGGCGGCGCGCGCCATCGCCATGTCGTAGCTGGTGTCGCCGATCATCACCGTGCGTTCGGGCACGGCGCCCGCGTCCGCCATCGCCTGTTCGATCATCGACGGGTGCGGCTTGGACGGGTGGCGGTCGGCGGTCTGCAGGCTGACGAAACGGCCGGCGATCCCGTGATGCTCCAGGCAGAGATTGAGCCCCCGGTCCGACTTGCCGGTCGCGACGGCGAGCAGCCAGCCGTCCGCTTCGAGCGCATCGATCAGCCCGGCGATGCCTTCATAGAGCGGCTCCTCGTCCAGCCCGCGCGCGCGCATCGCCTGGAAGGCGCGCTTGTAATCCTCGGCGAGCGCGGCGTGGAAATCCGGCTCCGCCTCGGGCAGCATCGCGCGCATCGCCTCGACCAGGCTGAGACCGACGACGCGGCGGGTCTGCGCGTGCGGCGGCGGCGCCAGCCCGGCCGCGGCGAAGCAGGACGCCATCGCCGCACAGATATTGTGCTGGCTGTCCACCAGAGTGCCGTCGCAATCGAAGATGGCGAGGCGGGTCACTATTGCGGGCCCTGCATCAGCGTGGCGAGTTCCGGCGCGTAGGGTATCAGCCCAGCTGCCGCGCCGGCTCGCTCAGTCTCGTTCTTGTGTTGCCCGAGCTTGCGCGTCCCGCGCAGCGCCTCGATCCGCAGTTCGTAGCCGACAATCGCCTTCAGCAACCCCTCGAACCGGCCGGGCGCCATCTTGGCGCGGGTCCAGGCCGGCTTGGGCGCGAGCCGGGCCTCATGCGCCGCGCTCAGATCGTCGAGCAGGTCGGCGAGCTCGTCTGGGTCGAGCCGCCTGAGCGGACCTTCCGCCTCGACCGCGAGATAATTCCAGGTCGGCACCTGATCCGGCGTGCCGTACCAGTCCGGGCTGATATAGGCGTCGGGGCCGAGAAAAGAGGCAAGGGCGCGCGCGCCGTCCAGCGCCTTCGCCGCCCGGTTGCCGCGCGCGACATGGAAACGCAGCCGGTTCGGCCCGGCGACGACGACCGGCGTGTGGACCACGAACGGCCCGTCCACCGCGATCGTCGCGAAGGAGATGTCGGCGACGAAGGCGAGCAGCGCGTCGCGGTCAGCCCAGGCGAAGGCGCGGTTCGGATGCATCAGCCGCGCCGGCGCGAGCGGCGCTCGCCCTTGCGCTCGCGGCGCTTCGCCTTGGCGGCGGCGGACGCGGCCTTGCGCTTGCCCTCCGCCGTCTCGGAATATTTCACCTCGTCGAGCGGCAGCGCGTCGCCCAGCGCGGGATCGAAGCCGAGGCTGGCGAGGCTCGCCGCGAAATGCTCGGGCAATTCGGCGATGGCGTCGATCCGCCCGCCGTCGGGATGGTCGATCCGCAGGCGCCGGGCGTGGAGGTGCAGCTTGCGGCTGATCGTCCCGGTCAGGAAGGCGTCCTGCCCGCCATATTTGCCGTCGCCGACGATCGGATGGCCGATCGCCAGCATGTGGACGCGAAGCTGGTGCGTGCGCCCGGTCAGCGGCTGCAATTCGACCCAGGCGGCGCGGTTGCCGGCCCGCTCGATCACCCGGTAGCGGGTGCGCGCCGGCTGGCCTTCCGCCTCGTCCACATGCATCTTCTCGCCGCCCGTGCCCGGCTGCTTGGCGAGCGGCAGGTCGATCATCCCGTCCTCGACCGAAGGCACGCCGGTGACCAGCGCCCAATAGACCTTGCGCGCCGTCCGCCCGGAGAAGCTCTTCGAGAAGAACGCCGCCGCGCGCGGCGTGCGGGCGACGAGCAGGGCGCCGGACGTGTCCTTGTCGAGCCGGTGCACGAGTTTCGGGCGCGGCTGGCCCACGTCGACCAGGCCTTCGAGCAGGCGGTCGAGATGGTCCTTCGTCCTGGTCCCGCCCTGCGTGGCGAGGCCCGGCGGCTTGTTGAGCACGATGCCGGCGGGATCGGACTGGATGACCATGGCGCGGACGAACTCGATCTCGTCCTCGCTCAGGATTTCCCGCTGACGCTGCGGCCGGGTACTGGCGGCCGGAGCGGCGTCCTCGCCTTGCGGCGGCACGCGGATGATCTGGCCAGCCTCGATCCGGTCGCCGGGCGTGGCGCGCTTGCCGTTCACGCGCAGCTGGCCGGTGCGCGCCCAGCGCGACACCTGGCCGAAGCTGGCGTCCGGCAGGTTGCGCTTGAACCAGCGGTCGAGCCGGATGCCGTCATCCTCCTCGGAAACAGTGAACTGGCGGACGTCCGCGCTCATGCCGCCAGCCGCGCGAGCCAGAAGCCGAGGAAGAAGAGCGCCAGCGCGCCGATCACCGAGACGAGCGCGTAGGAAGCGGCGCCCGCCCACTGCCCGCGCTCGATCATCGCGAACATGTCGAAGCTGAAGGCCGAGAAGGTGGTGAAGCCGCCGAGCACGCCGACGCCAAGGAACAGCCACAGCGTCTGGTCCGCCGGATTGCGCCCGAAGAAGAAGCCCGCGAGCAGCCCCATCAGCAGCCCGCCGACGAGGTTCACCGTCAGCGTCCCCCAGGGATAGGGCGTCGCCAGGTGCCGCAGCGTCCACCGCCCCACCTCATAACGCGCTCCCGCGCCCAGCGCGCCGCCGATCATGACTAGGAGGAGATGAGGCATGGGGAGAGCGTTTAGCGGGCGGGGCGGGGAGGCGCCAGTGGCCGGGATCGCGCAGACAATACTTGTCACCTCAATTGCAAGGCACTTACGAAGCGAGTGTTGGACTTGTCGCCCGGAGTTAACCGCTACCGGAACTGTCCAGGAAATTCGCGGGCAAGCACCTCAGCTATCGCGGATGGGTCAGGGTCGGTGGGTGTGTCGTAGGCGTCAAGTCGCGCGAAGGCCGGGGCGCCGGGGCCGAGGCCCTCCACCTCCGTAAAACGCAAAAAACTGAACCCTCGGCGGTCACCGCTAAAATCGGCCAGGATCTGCGAGTCGACTTTCATTAACTGGATGGGGATGAGGTAGAATGACACTTGGACGGCACGGGAGTTGGGGGCGTCCACCTGCTTGTCCAGGAGAAGAATGCGATGGAGCGGTATTCGAACATTCCGATGCATCACGTAAACTGACCGCAGCGGAAGTTCGGTCGAGATCGCGCTCGACGATCTCACCATCATAATCGCGTGCCTTCCGAGTGCTTCATACTCCTCAGCCGTTGCAGGAAGAGCGATGTCGGCGCTAATTTCGCGGACGGACTCGGCGCCGATCTCACGCAGGACGCTGTCAGTATTGCCTGGCTGCTGTGAAGACACCGATGAAACCGGGAATGTTGCCGCCGTCGAGAGAATTGCTGCGGCATCCACAAGTTTTGATCTCCGCATATTTCCTCCGGTGTGACGGTCGGTTTGTGGAAATCCTCAAAGCGCTTACACGTTTATTCCAAAGCTTCGGTGAGCCGTAGCGCTCCAATAATCAAGGCTGGAGCCAGGTTTTTTGTTTAGGTCATATTGGCGGATCGCTGCGTCTATGGCGTTCCTTTGGAAAGGCACGTGAATCGCGCGCACAGCGCCGGTTCCAATATGGTTTGCAAGCGCTTTCGGCCAAAGTTCGGAGAGGGCCTTCGGGTTCATTATAGATGTATAGCCGGGATAGGTCACTATAATCGGCAACCCACATTTTTCGACCGCATAATTGATCTCGAACGGAACCCAGTCCAAATCGTATCTAGTTCGCGGGCCGACGATCAACACCATGTTCTTTGAATTATTGAGCCGCTCTACCAGACTCCTTCTAAGAGTCTCCATTTTGCTACTGTCTCTGACAGCATAAACCTTATCGTGACTATTAATAAATCGAAATGAGATATCATCATTCTCATGCCAAGCCTTCATTATGTTGAAGTACTTGATATCAGACGCCGTTGGATCAGTGATCCCCTCAGCGTGGAACGCGATATAAGTTCCATTCCGATAGGCCATCACTTTCTCCAAGTACCCGCGATCTCCCGAAGATCGAGCTTATCAAAGCAGGCTTCCGGCAGTGTTATCGTAATCTTTTCAGGCAGTTGCATCTTCCTTGCAGTATCTATGATGGCCAGCACAAGGAGCCGCAAGAGATGCTGGGGCTCCAGATTCAAGCTGGATCGTCCATTGCCAATCAGGGGAAGCGCGAGGGGACGACCATTGTTGAGGTGATAGACGCTTTCCAGCGCGTTTGTCACCGCCAACCAGAAATTGGCGACCGTGGTGGATGCACGGTGCGTCTGGATATCTGTAGTGGCGAGAGCCACCACAAAGGCATGTTGAGCACCGATCGGAACCATCAGCGTCGTCCCTATCGGGTACTTCGTGGCTGGCAGATTGGGGCGCGTTACATCCTCGCCGAGGTGCAGGGCCAGCAAGGGGTCCACGACCGCTCTAAAGGTTGGGGCATGGGATTGAAAGTATCGAGCTATGAATTGTCCATGCACGGAATCCGGCGAGACAACTTGACCGATATCCCCATCAAAGAACTCATTCACTGCGACAATCAGGTCGGCCTGCTCATCAAACAAATTGCCATACTTGATGTTCAGGTGAGTGTTCGTTGTGGGGATAGCGAACTGGACCGAGCGAGGCTCATACACGCGGACTAGGAATGTCAGAAGAGCAACGGTGGAAATCGACCCGATATAGAGTGCGGTTTGGGCCCTGAACCAGTCTTGTGCGCCTTCGAATAGAAAGTCGGCGATCTCAGTTAGTAGCCAGATAGCGCCAAGGGATCCGAGTACGGCGCGCAGGCCAGGCATCCACCGGCGGCGGACGCCTGCGTTCAGCGACTTTAATACGTTTAGCATCTATCCCCGGCCCCGATCGAGAAAGGTGCCATTACATCGTGCCAATGGCAACCTCTCGCGAAACGACAGAGGCGAGACGGACTGCGGCGACAGGTTGCTTAAGCCTCGAATTACTTACCCCCCAAAGCCCAGCGTGGCTGATGCCCATTTTCCTACACGCCCGCAATCTGTCATGCTGCGCCGCGACTCGGGGTTCGGCCCCGGGCACGGCTCTTTGCATCGTTTGCTCGATCCGCTCCCGATCCTCGAATCGGAGCATACCGGCGCGCCCCGGCAGCGGCGCATCGGGGACAAGGATCCCCTGCGATTCCATGTGACATTCGTGCCAGTCGTGCCGATTGTGCCACTCGTGCCGGTTGGGGCGTCGAGCGGCTTCGGCTCAGGACGGCTTTCACGTCGCCAGCGCCTCCGCGCCTCCGCGCGCACATTTGCCTTTGATGATTTCGGCACCCGCATCGCGCGCCTGAAAAACTGCCAGGCCAGTGCGAACATTCGTGAACATTCGCGTCCGCCTGGACAATTCCTTGGGCTAACTTTTCCCTAACTTTTGGGTCGCCCGCTATCGCCCGTTATTGACGATCAGCGCGACGTCCGAGCCGGCATCGGTCGGCGTGACGATCAGGTAATAGGCGCCGTCATTCTGCTCGTTGACGCCGCCCAGCACATGATCGGCGCCGCGCCTTTGCTGTTCGGCATTGTAGCCGGCGCGGGTCACGGCGGCGCGGTAATAGGCGATCACCCGCTCGTAGCGGTCCCCCGTGCGGAAGGTGACCACACGCAGCCGGCGCTCGTCGCGGTTGCTGCCCGCCGCCTCGGTCAGCCGCGCGCCGGGATACAGGGTGAACTCGGCCGGCAGGCGCTGCGCCCATTCCGGCCCATATTGCAGGTCCGCGCCGATCCGCGCGGCGGCGTTCTGGGCGCTGCCGGCGGGATATTGCGCCTGGACCGGCGTCTCGGGCCGGCGGGCGCTGTTCGGATTGGCCTGCTGGACCAGGTTGGGATCGACCAGGATCTGATCCTCCAGCGCGCTGGTCAGCGCCGGGTCCGCGCCATTGGCGAGCAATTCGTTGTCGAGCTCGGCCACCTCGTTCCGCCCGGAGCAGGCGGCGAGCAGCATCAGCCCGGCAAGCGGGGCGGCGCGAAGAGCGGAAGCGAGACGGGTCGGCATGCGCGGAGTCCTTTCGGGGTCCGCGCCGCTATGCCCGATTCCGCGCCCTTATGGGTGAGATGAAATGGTTAATCCGGGGCGCTTTGCCCCTCTGTCCCGTCTTGGGACTGCCACCAGGCGAAGGTTTCGGCCTGCACGGAGCGGATGAAATGCACGGCTTCCGGGCCTTCCCACGGCCCTCCATAGCCGCGCGACCGCGCCCCGCCGCTAACCCACCAGCCTTGGCCGGGTATTCCGTCGCTGGCACGCACCACCAGCACCGCGAGCTCAGGCTCACCGCGCGCCTCGGCGTCCCGGTCGATCTCGCCCAGCATGGCGCACAAGGCGCGCATCTTGGGCCGGGTGAAGCGGTAGCCGAGATGCTCGAGCAGCTCGCCATAGGACAAGGCCGTCCCGGCCCTCGCCGCGGCGACGAGATGAGCGTGTACTTCCTTCGGATCGGCGAACAGACTCACGACATGCCCTCCCGGCCGGGAGGGCTATCAGTTCGTGTCGCTCAACAACAGCCGGGCCTCGGTGCCGCCGCCCTGGCGCGGGGCGATGCGCAGCGTGAACCGCTCGCCGTCGCGCCGCCCGGTGCCGGCGATCACGAAGCCCGCGCCCTCGGCCGCGTCGGTGGCGATGGTGAAGGAGCCGCGCCGCGCCGGATCGCGATACCAGGCCGCGACCCGGCCGATCTCGTCGCCGGTCGAGAAGCGCAGCTCGACCTCGTCAGTGTCGCTTTCCGGCCGATTGCCCTGGACGTGGATGCCGCCGAACGTCGAATCCGGGTAGATCAGGGCATTGTCGCCGTCCATGTCGGCGCGGTTCAGGATCGACTCCGGGATGTCGAGCTGGAGATTGAAGCCCGGCGCCTCGATCGTGAGGCGACCCGGTTCGGCGCGGCCTGCCGCCGTCGCATTCTCGGCGACCGGGGCGGCATCGTTGCCGAAACGCGCCTCGCAAGCGCCAAGCAAGGCGACGGCGGCGATCGCCGGAATCAGTCTGGCCTTGGTCATCGAAGCTCTCCTTTCAGGCTGTTTTAGCTGTATTATACAGATAACACAATGCGCCGCTTGCCGCGCCGTCCCGGCTCCTCTAGGCGCGCGCCATGGATGAAGGTCAACGCCAGCGGCGCGCCGGGCTGATGTTCGGCGTGGGCGCCTATCTGCTGTGGGGCGTGATGCCCCTTTATTTCAAGGCGCTGACCCATGTCGGCCCGGTCGAGATCGTCGCGCACCGCATCCTCTGGTCGCTGGTCTTCCTAGGCGCGCTGATCGCCCTGTGGCGGCGCTGGCCGGCGGTGCGCGCCGCGCTCGCCAATCGCCGGGCGATGCTGCTGCTCGCCGTCACCTCGGTGCTGATCGCGGTCAACTGGCTGGTCTACATCTATGCCGTGGTCAGCGGCCATGTGCTGGAGGGCAGCCTCGGCTATTATCTCAATCCGCTGGTCAACATCCTGCTCGGCGTCGTCATCCTGAAGGAGCGGCTGAGCCGGCTTCAGGTCGCGGCGACTCTGATCGCGGGAGCGGGTGTGGTGGCGCTCGCCGCCGGGGCGGGATCGGGGCTGTGGATCAGCCTGGTGCTGGCGGTCAGCTTCGCCAGCTACGGCTTCCTCCGCAAGATCGCGCCGGTCGAGGCGCTGGAGGGTCTGTCGATCGAAACCGTGATCCTCGCCCCGCTCGCGCTCGGCTGGGTGCTGTGGCTCCAGCAGGCCGGGACGGGCAGCTTCCTTGCCGCCGGCCCGACCACCGCGCTCCTCCTCGCTTTGGGCGGCGCGGTCACGGCGGTGCCGTTGCTGCTGTTCACCGCCGCCGCGCGCCGGCTGCCTTACTCCACATTGGGCTTCCTCCAGTATCTCGCGCCGTCGCTGCAATTCCTGCTCGCGGTGCTGGCCTTCGGTGAGCCGCTGACCCGCGCCCATGCGATCTGCTTCGGCGCGATCTGGACGGCGCTGGCCCTGTTCACCTTCGACGGGCTGCGCGCCGCGCACCGCGCCCGGATCGCCGCCGCGGAGATCGCTTGACGCCTTGCCGGGGCCGGAGGATGAAACGGCCATGAAGACCGATCCCAGAATCGACGCCTATATCGCCGCGCGCGCGGATTTCGCCCGGCCGATCCTGGAGCATCTGCGCGCCATGATCCACGAGGCCTGTCCGGAGGCCGAGGAGACGCTGAAGTGGAGCATGCCGAGCTTCATGTGGCGCGGGAAGATCCTGGCGGGCATGGCCGCGTTCAAGGCGCATGCGACCTTCGGCTACTGGAACGACGCGATGCTGGGCCAGGACGAGAAGAACCGTTCGGCGATGGGCCAGTTCGGCCGGCTGACGAGCATCGACGACCTGCCATCGCGCGCGACCCTGATCGATCTCACCCGCCAGTCGATGGCGCTGATCGAAACGGGCGCGAAGCCGCCGCGCGCGACGGCGAAGAAGCCGCCCTTGACCGTGCCGCAAGACCTGCGCGCCGGGATCGACGCGGACCCCGCCGCCAAGGCGACGTTCGACGCCTTCCCGCCGAGCTGTCAACGCGAATATGTCGAATGGGTCACCGAGGCGAAGCGCGACGAGACGCGCGCGAAGCGCCTGGCCCAGACGGTGGAATGGCTGGCGGAAGGCAAGCGGCGGAACTGGAAATACGAGAATTGCTGAGCGGTTAGAAGGTCACGCCATTTCCGTCCGATTCCGGCACGGCCGGCGCCACCGGGCGGCATTGGGGCAGGTCGAGCTGGGCGTGCTCGTCGCAATTGCGCGTCTGGATGTCGCCGTTGGGGGCGATGAAGACGGCCCAGTGGCGGCCGTCGTCGCACAGCGCCACCCACATCTCCATGCCGCGATAGGTCTCCTGGTGCGCCGTCGCCTCGACCCGCGTGCAGCGCCTGCCGCTGTCGCGGATGGCGCGCATGATGCCGAGCCGCTGCATCGGAGCGGACAAGGCGGCGAGCCGGTCGTGGTGCGGATTTTCGACCTTGATCTGCGTACGGTTCTCGACTGGCCGGCCGTCCTCGCAGCCGGCGAGCGCCAGCGCGGCGCATCCGAATGCCAGCGCGAGAGCTGCTCTCATTGGCCAGAATCCGGAGCAGTGCCGGGCTGGGCCACCGGATTGTCGATGATCTGCGCCTCGCCGCCATTGCCGATCGCGATCGTATAGGCCCGCCCGTTATCGCAGCGTACCGACCAGAGCGGGAAGCCTTCATGATCGCCGGCCCGGACGGACTGATCGACATGCTGGCAATCCTGCCGGGCATCGAGCAGGGCCCGGATGAAGACCGCATTGCGCTGGCCTTCCGGCATCGCCTCGATCTGGTTCTGCGTCGCGGTGGCTTCGGCGGTCCCGGCGGCCTCGTTATGTGGCTCCGGAGCCTGTCCCTGGCAGGCCGCGAGCGCCAGCGCCGCGAGCGGAATCAATGATGCGCGCATCGATCTTCTCCTTACGCGGCTATAATGATCGGCCGGGCCATCGGTTGCGCGATCATTCCGCCGCGGCAAGCGCCCGGTAGCGCGTCCGCAGCTCCACCTTGTCGATCTTGCCGGTGCCGAGCTTGGGCAGCGGCGCATCGACGAACCAGCAGCGCGCCGGCAGCTTGAACTGGGCGAGATGGCCGGCGAGGAAGGCGATCAGCCCTTCGTCGTCCAGCCCGCCCTCCTCGCAATAGACGACCGCCGCCGGCACTTCGCCGAAGCGCTCGTCGGTTATGCCGAACACGGCGACTTCCGAGACCGCCGGATGGGTGTAGATCGCCGCCTCCACCTCCTGCGCGGAGATGTTCTCGCCGCCGCGGATGATGATGTCCTTCTTGCGGTCGACGATGAAGAGATAGCCGGCCTCGTCGAGATAGCCGAGGTCGCCGGACTTGAAATAGCCGTCGGCAGTGAAGGCGGCGGCGGTCGCCGCCTCGTCGCGCCAGTAGCCGCGGATATTGGCCGCCGAGCGGATCGCGATCTCACCCACCTCGCCGGTGGGCAGGTGAGCGCCGTTCTCGCCGATGATGGCGAGCTCGACATAAGGCGCCTGGGCGCGGCCGGTCGAGGCCGGCTTGTCGTGATAATTGGACCAGTAATTGCCGCAGCCGACCGCGTTGGTCTCGGTCAGGCCATAGCCCAAAGCCGGCTGCGCGCCCGTGAAGGCATCTTCCAGCCGCTCGACATGGGCGACCGGGCGGGGCGCGCCGCCGGCGGCGATGTCGGTCATGGTCGAAAGATCGTATTTGTCGCGGTCCGGATGCTGCATCAGCTCCAGGCTCATCGTCGGCACGCCGACGAAATAGGTGATCTTCTCCGCCTCGATCAGCCGCAGCGCCTCGCCCGCGTCCCATTTGGGCATCAGCACCATGCCGCGCCCGATCACGAAGCTGTTGAGCATCACCGGCACCTCGCCGGTGACGTGGAAGAGCGGCACGTTGACCAGGGTGCGCGGGTCGGGAACCGTCTCGCCCGCCGCCTCCCGGAGGCCGCGCAGCACGGCGAGGCCGGTCGCATAGGCATAGACGCCGGTGGTGACGGCGCGGTGGGTCGAGACCGCGCCCTTGGCGAGGCCGGTGGAGCCCGAGGTGAAGAGGATGGTGGCGTCGTCGCTCGGCGCGACCTGCGGCAGCTCGCCTTCGGTCCCGAGCAAGGGCGCGATCGCCTCGGCGATCGGCGCGTCGACCGGCAGGGTCGTGACGTTGAGGCCGAGGCCGGTCGCGGCGATGCGCCTGGCCCGGCCCGCATCGGCGATCACCAGCTTCGGCGCGACCAGATTCAGCGCATGGCGCAGCTCGTCCGCTTCCCACCAGCCGTTGAGCAGCACGGCGACGCCGCCCGCCTTGGCGATCGCGATATAGGAAACGATCCAGGCCGGGCAGTTGCGCATCGCGATGCCCACCCGGTCGCCCTTGGCGATGCCGGCGCCGGCCAGCGCCCTGGCAAGCGTGGTGGCATGGCCATGCAATTGGGAGAAGGTGAACCGCTCGTCGCCGGCGACCACCGCCTCGACATCGGCGTGGAGCATGCAGAAGAAATCGAAGAGCAGCGGAAGGGTCGGCGGCAGCTGCGCGGCGACGGCGCGGCCCTGTTCGTCGCGGCCGACCTGGATCCTGCCGCCTTCGCCAGTGACCACGGCCAGCGCCGCGTCATATCGTCGGTCCAGCTCGCTGGGCATCCTCGCTCCTCTTTGCCTTTTCTTGTGCCCCCACTATGAAGGCGCAAGCCCGAAGGGGGAAGCCTTGATCGACGCCCTATTTACACAAATGACAGCACATGGCGGGGCGATCAGCTATGTCGATCTCGGCCTCAGCCCGATCGCGCTCGATCTCGGCTGGTTCCAGCTCCGCTGGTACAGCCTGGCCTATCTGGCCGGCATCGTCTTCGGCTGGTGGTATCTGCTGAAGCTTATCGCCCAGCCCGCCGCGCCGATGGCGCGTCGCCATGCCGACGATCTGGTCTTCTATGCGACGCTCGGCGTCATCCTGGGCGGCCGGCTGGGCTATGTCCTCTTCTACAAACCGCTTCATTATCTTCATCACCCGATCGAGATATTGCAACTCTGGGACGGCGGCATGTCGTTCCACGGCGGCGTGATCGGCGTCAGCCTCGGCATCTTCTGGATGGCGTGGCGGCAGGGGCTCGATTGGCTGCGCATCCACGATTATGTCGCCTGCTGCATCCCCGCCGGCCTGTTCCTGGGCCGCCTCGCCAATTTCGTGAATGCCGAATTGTGGGGCTCCGTGACGAACGTGCCCTGGGCGGTGCGTTTTCCGGAAGTCGTGGACGGCATGCTGGTGCTCGGTCCGCCCCGCCATCCCAGCCAGCTTTACGAAGCGGCGCTGGAAGGCATCCTGCTTTTCCTGATTCTGGCGGTCATGTTCTGGAAGACCCGCGCCCGCTACCGGCCCGGGATGCTCGTCGGCGTCTTCCTGCTCGTCTACGGCCTCAGCCGCTTCGCCGTTGAGTTCGTCCGCCTGCCGGACGCGCATCTCGTGGATTTCGCCGAGAGAAGTCAGCTTCACATGGGCCAATGGCTATCGCTGCCGATGATCCTGGGCGGCCTCTATCTGGTGCTGACCGCCGGCCGGCGCGCCGACCGGGTGCGGCCGGTCCCGGCCGATGCCGGCGCCTGACGCGGCGCTGAGGGCCCGGATTGCGCGCGAAGGGCCGATCAGCGTCGCCGATTACATGGCGGCGGCCAACGCGCATTATTACGCGACCCGCGATCCGCTCGGTGTGAAGGGCGATTTCACCACCGCGCCGGAGATCAGCCAGATGTTCGGCGAGCTGATCGGCGTCTGGCTGGCGGACCTGTGGACCCGCGCCGGCGCGCCCGCCGAAGCCGCCTATGTCGAATTGGGGCCGGGTCGCGGCACGCTCGCCGCCGACGCGCTGCGGGCGATGAAGGCGGCGGGCCTCGCCCCTGCGGTCCATTTCGTCGAAACGAGCCCGCTGCTGCGCGGCGCGCAGGCCGAGCGGGTGCCCGGTGCGCTCTGGCATGACGATATCGCGACCCTGCCGGCGGACCGGCCGCTGCTGATCGTCGCCAACGAATTCTTCGATGCGCTGCCGATATGCCAGTTCGCCGCCGATGGACGCGAGCTTCGGGTCGCGTTGGCGGATGACGCTTTTGCCCGGGACGGCGCGGTCGAAACCGAGATCTCGCCCGCCTCGCTGGATATCGTGCGCGCGCTGGCCGAACGGCTCGCCACGCAGGGTGGAGCGATGCTGATCGTCGATTACGGTCATGACCGGCCCGGCCGGGGCGACACGCTCCAGGCGGTGGCGGGGCATGAATATGCCGATCCGTGGATGGCGCCGGGCACGCGCGATCTCACCGCCCATGTCGATTTCCATGCGCTGGGTGCCGCCGCGCGACAAAGCGGCGCGCGGATCGCGGGACCGGTGGGGCAGGGCGACTGGCTCGACGCGATGGGCATCGCGCTGCGCGCCGCCGCCTTGGCCCGCGCCGTGCCGTCGCGCACCGAGGAGATCGAGGCCGCCCGGTTGCGCCTCACCGCGCCGGAACAGATGGGGCGATTGTTCAAGGCGATGGCGGTACTGGCGTCGAACTGGCCGCGGCCTGCGGGATTGTGACCCAAAATCCCGTTCGGGCTGAGCTTGTCGAAGCCCTGTTCTTCTCTTTAGTGCGCAAGAAAGGGCAGGGCTTCGACAGGCTCAGCCCGAACGGTTATGGAAAAGGCGGCGCACCGGAATGTCCCACATCACCTATCGCGACGGCATGGTCGACGATGCGGCGTTGATGTCCGCGCTCGGCGTTCGTACGTTCACCGAGACGTTCGGCCATCTCTACACGCCGGAGAATCTCGCCGCCTTCCTCGAAAATCACAGCGAGGCGACCTGGCGCCGCGAGCTTGAGGATCCGCGTTACGCGATCCGGATCGCCGAGGCGGACGGGCAGGCGGCGGGCTTCGCCAAGCTCGGCCCGCCCTCGCTGCCGTTCAAGCCGGAGGGGCCGAGCGCGGAGTTGCGCCAGCTCTATGTGCTGAAGCCCTGGCACGGTGAGGGCATCGCGCCGGTGCTGATGGCCTGGGTGCTGGATCGGGCGCGCGCGCAGGGCGCCGCCGAGCTCTATCTCTCCGTCTTCATCGACAATGCGCGTGCCAGGCGCTTCTATGGTCGCTATGGGTTCGAGGCGGTGGGGCGCTACGACTTCATGGTCGGCACCCATGCCGACGAGGACATCGTCATGCGGCTGAAATTGTGAGCGTCACTTATCGTCTCGCCACGCGGGCGGATGACCAGGCGCTCGCCGCTGTGGGCCGGCTTTGCTTCGCCGAAACCTTCGGCCCCCATTTCGCGCCGGACGACATGGCGCTTCATCTCGACCGCAGCTTCGGCCCCGGCGGCCTGCCCGCCGATCTCGACGATCCCGCCTGTCGCGTGTGGATGACCGAGGCGGACGGCGAGATTGCCGGTTACCTGAAGCTGATGCCGATGGGTCTGCCGGTCGATCATCCGACAGGTTCGCTGGAGATCAGGCAGCTCTATATTTTGACGCCCTGGCAGGGTGCGGGCATCGCGGCGGCGCTGATGGACTGGGCGATCGGAGCCGCGCGCGAACGCGGCGCGCCGGCTTTGTTCCTGAGCGTTTGGGAAAAGGGCGCGCGGGCAATCGCCTTCTATCGCAAGCATGGCTTCGAGATCGCGGGATCGGCGCCCTTCACGCTCGGCGCGTCGGTCATGATCGATCCCGTCATGCGGCGCGACCTGTGAGCGCGGTCGAGGCGATCCGGGCCGCCGTGCTGGGCGACCTGCCGCACGGCTTTCTCGGCCGGCGCGGCGGCGTCTCCGAAGGCGCGTGCGCCGGCCTCAATGTCGGCTTCGGCTCGAACGACGAGCGGGAGGCGATCGCCGAGAATCGCCGCCGCGCGGTTGCGGCTGTGGCGCCGGGCGCGCGGTTGGCAACGGTGCACCAGGTCCATTCGCCCCATGCGATCTTCGCCGCCGCGCCCTGGCCGGACGACGCGCGGCCCCATGCCGACGCGCTGGTGACGAACCGGCCAGGCCTTGCGCTCGGCATTCTCACCGCCGATTGCGCACCGGTTTTGTTCGCCGACATGGGCGCGGGCGTGATCGGCGCGGCCCATGCGGGGTGGAAGGGCGCGTTCGGCGGCGTGATCGAAGCGACGCTGGCGGCGATGGAGAAACTGGGCGCGGCGCGCGGCGGCATCGTCGCGGCGATCGGCCCGGCCATCGCCCGCAGATCCTATGAGGTGGACGATGGCTTCCACCGCCGCTTCGTCGAGGCCGATCCGGAGAACGACCGCTTCTTCACCGCCGGGCGCGACGGCTACCACCAGTTCGACCTGGAAGGCTATGCCGCCGCCCGGCTGGCCGCCGCCGGGGTGGGGCGCGTGGAAGCGCTGGGCCTCGACACCTATTCCCAGCCGGACCGTTTCTTCAGCTACCGCCGCGCGACCCATGAAGGGCTGCCCGATTACGGCCGCCAGCTCTCGCTGATCGCGCTTCGGGGCTAGCGGCGCATCGCCAAGTTCGGCTAGAGCAGCGGCGGGCAACGGACCTCACCCCTGGGCCGCTCGGACGAGCCGGCCTTGAGCCTGTCCCGACGCGACAGGCTCGGTCTCCACACAGCATCCGCGTGCAGCGGAAGGAGACGAAGAATGGCAGACGAATCCGAACTGACGGGCGCGACCCCGCGCCGCCGCCCCAAGCCCGACGTGCTCGAAATCGGCGGGCGCAAGCTGAAGCCTTCGACGCTGATGATGGGCCATGGCTTCGATCCGGCCTTGTCGGAAGGCTCGCTGAAGGCGCCGATCTTCCTCACCTCCACCTTCGTCTTCGAGAATGCGGCGGCCGGCAAGCGCCATTTCGAAGGCGTGACCGGCAAGCGCCCCGGCGGCGCCGAGGGCCTGGTCTATTCGCGCTTCAACGGGCCGAATCAGGAGATTCTCGAGGACCGGCTCGGCCTCTGGGAGGATGCCGAGGACGCGCTCACCTTCTCCTCCGGCATGTCGGCGATCGCGACCCTGCTGCTCGCGCTCGTCCAGCCGGGCGACGTGGTCGTCCATTCCGGCCCGCTCTACGCGGCGACCGAGACCTTGATCGGCCGCATCCTCGGCCGCTTCGGCGTCGCCTGGCTCGATTTCCCCGCCGGCGCGACCGAGGCGGAGATCGCCGCCGTGGTCGAGCAGGCGAAGGCGCAGGGCCGCGTCCCGCTCATCTATCTGGAGAGCCCGGCCAATCCGACCAACGCGCTGGTCGATATCCAGGCGGTGCGCAAGGTGCGCGACGAGATGTTCGCGCAAGGGGAGCGCCCGCCGATCGCGATCGACAACACCTTCCTGGGCCCGCTCTGGCAGCAGCCGCTGCGCCACGGCGCGGACCTCAGCGTCTACAGCCTCACCAAATATGCCGGCGGACACAGCGATCTGGTCGCGGGCGGCATCACGGGGTCGAAGGAACTCATCAACACGATCCGGATGCTCCGCAACACGATCGGCACGATCACCGATCCGAACACCGCCTGGATGCTGCTCAGGAGCCTCGAGACACTGGAGCTGCGCATGACCCGCGCCGGCGAGAATGCCGAGAAGGTGTGCGAATTCCTGCGCGATCATCCGAAGGTGGAGAGCGTCGGCTATCTCGGTTTCCTGAAGGACGGGCGGCAGGCGGACATCTACCGCCGGCACTGCACCGGCGCGGGATCGACCTTCTCGCTCTACCTGAAGGGCGGCGAGACGGAGAGCTTCGCCTTCCTCGATTCGCTGAAGATCGCCCATCTCGCGGTCAGCCTCGGCGGCACCGAGACGCTGGCCAGCGCGCCGGCGGCGATGACGCACCTGTCGGTCCCGCCGGAGCGCAAGGCGGCGCTCGGCATCACCGACAATCTGGTCCGCATCTCGATCGGGGTGGAGGACCCCGACGACCTGATCGCCGATTTCGACCAGGCGCTGAAGGCGGTTTAGAGCCCCTTTCCTCCTCGCGAAATCGCGGGGAGGAAACTAGCGCCGCGCCCGTTTCCGGTCGCGCCAGTCGAGCACTTCCCAGCCTTCGTCCGTGGCCAGGCGCACCAGCCGGTCGTGGGCGTTGGTGGCGAAGGCTTCATCCGACCAGGCGTGGACCGGCGAATCGGAGATGTGGTCGGAATAGAAGCGGATATGGACCGCCTCGCGCTCCAGCCCCTCGCGCTGGAGCCAGGCCTCGATCATGTCGAGCTTGCCGAGGCCGTAGCAATTGGCGCCGTCGATCCGGGCGACGATCCGCCCCTTGCGGTCGGCCAGGGTGTCGGTGGCGATCACGTCGTCGAAGCCCAGCCGCGCGGCGATCGCAGCGGCGTAGAGCCGGTAGGAGGCGGTCGCCATCACCAGCCGACGCCCGGCCGCCTTGTCCTCGGCAAGGCGGGTCCGCGCGCCGGGCAGGATGTTGGTCGCGACCTGCCGGTCGGCGAAGCTGTGGATGACGGGCTCCAGCGCCTCCGGCGTCGGCCGGCCGATCAGCAGCCGGTAGTTCAGCTCCTTGAGCCGGCCTCGGTCGATCAGCCGCATCCCATAGGCCAGCACGGTCAATGCGACGACCGGCAGCAGCACCGCCCGCCACGGTGCGAGCCGCGCGCAGGCATGGATCAGGAACGGCGTGAAGGTCGGCCGTCGCGTCACCGTCTTGTCCATATCGTAGATGGCGAGCGCCTCGGTCATGGAACCTCCTCGAACATGAAAGCTTGAACATTGTCCATGGTTGCTTGCCGCATCCCGGGAATTGAAGCAGTCTCCTTGCATGAGCGTCACCGCCGAATTCAGCAGCAATGTCGAGAATGGCCGGTGCGTCCTGCGCTTCACCGGCAGTCTCACCTTGCTGCGGCTGCGCAAGCTCTCCGAGGAGCTGGACGCGATCACTGCCAACGACATTCTGGTCGACCTGTCCGGCGTCGAGCGGATGGACACGGTCGGCGCCTGGCTGATCCACAAGCTGGCGCGCGATCGCGGCGCGCGGATTGAAGGGGTGAGCGAGGAGCAGCAATTGCTGCTCGACCAGGTCGCCAAGGCGGACCAGCCGATGCAGGTCCGCGCCGAGCCCGAGCCGCAGATGCTCGGCATGGTCGCCGATGTCGGCGCGGCAACCAAGGCAGCGCTGACCACGCTGGTCGGCCTGCTCGGCTTTTTCGGCGCGCTGTGCATCTCGGTCTGGCACCTGATCAAGCATCCGCGCCGCTTCCGCTTCAATGCGGTGGTGACGCGTTTCGAGATGGTCGGCGTCAACGCCTTGGGCATCATCGGCCTGATGAGCTTCCTGGTCGGCATCGTCATCGCCCAGCAGGGCGCGGTGCAGCTCCGCCAGTTCGGCGCGGAAGTCTATACGATCAACCTGATCGCGCGCGCCGCCTTCATGGAATTGGGCGTGCTCATGACCGCGATCATGGTCGCAGGGCGCTCGGGCTCCGCCTTCGCCGCGCAACTCGGCTCGATGAAGCTCAATGAGGAGGTGGACGCAATGCGCACCATCGGCGTCTCGCCGATGGAGGCGCTGGTGCTGCCGCGCGTGCTGGCGACGGTGCTGATGATGCCTTTGCTGGGCTTCTATGCCGCCGTCATCGCAATCGTCGGCGGCGGGTTCTTCTGCTGGACCGTGCTCGACATTCCACCGGTCACCTTCTTTCAGCGGGTGCAGGAAATCGTGCCGATGACCGACATCTACCGCACCCTGATAAAGGCGCCGGTCTTCGGCATGATCGTCGCCATGGCCGGCTGCTATCAGGGCCTCCAGGTGCGCGGCAATGCCGAGGAGGTCGGCCTCAGGACCACCACCGCCGTCGTCCAGGGCATCTTCCTGGTCATCGTCCTCGACGCCTTCTTCGCCGTCTTCTTCACCTCGATCGGCTGGACCTGATGGAACACGCCGATCCGATCATCTCGGTGCGGGGGCTGCGCAACGCGTTCGGCGAGCAGGTGGTCCATGACGGGCTCGACCTCGACGTCCGGCGCGGCGAGATATTGGGCGTGGTCGGCGGATCGGGCACCGGCAAATCGGTGTTGATGCGCGCGATCATCGGCCTGCAGACGCCGGAGGCCGGCGAGATCGAGGTGTTCGGCGAGCCGATGGTCGGCCGCGACGAGGAGGAGGCCAAGCATGTCCGCCGCCGCTGGGGCGTCCTGTTCCAGGGCGGCGCACTCTTCTCGACGCTGACCGTCGCCGAGAATGTCCAGGTGCCGATCCGCGAATTCTTCCACGGCCTCGATCGCGACCTGCTCGACGAGATCGCGGCCTACAAGATTTCGATGACCGGCTTGCCGGCCCTGGCCGCCACGCGCTATCCGGCCGAGCTATCCGGCGGCATGAAGAAGCGCGCCGGCATGGCGCGCGCGCTGGCGCTCGATCCGGAATTGCTGTTCCTGGACGAGCCCACGGCGGGACTCGACCCGATCGGTGCGGCGGCGTTCGATCAGCTCATCAAGGAGTTGCGGCACGCGCTCGGGCTCACCGTCTTCCTGATCACGCACGATCTGGACACGCTCTATGCGGTTTGCGACCGGGTCGCGGTGCTGGCCGACCGCAAGGTAGTGGCCATCGGAACGATTCCGGAATTATTGGCTTTGGACCATCAGTGGATTCAGGATTACTTCAAGGGGCCGCGCGGGCGCGCGGCGGCGACGATCAATGAACGCGAAGAGGCCGGGAGCTGATGGAGACACGTTCCAACCAAATCCTCGTCGGCAGCGTGGTGCTCGGCCTGGTCGCGGCGATGATCGCGTTCATCATCTGGCTCGGCCAGTTCGGCGAAGGCGGGCAGAAGACCTACGACGTCTTCTTCCAGCAATCGGTCGAGGGTCTCGCCAAGGGATCGGGCGTGACCTTCCGGGGCGTTCCCGTGGGGCAGATCCACTCGATCAACCTGGAGCCGCGCAGCCCGCAATTCATCCGGGTGCGGATCACGGTCAGCAACAACACGCCTGTACTGGAGGGAACGACCGCGACGATCCGGGGCGTCGGTTTCACCGGCGTCTCCCAGATACAACTCGATCCGCCTGAGCAACGCGCGGGGGATCGGCAGCCGGTGGCCGAGATACGCTGCCCCGAGCGAAACCCGGAATCCGAATGCCCTTATGGCTATCCGGTGATCCCGACCCGGCCAGGCGCGCTCGGCCAGTTGCTCAACACCGCGCCGGAGCTGCTCGAGCGGGTGACGACCTTGACCGAGCGGCTGACCGAATTGCTGTCCGACCGCAACCAGGAGAGCTTCGCCGCGATCCTCGACAATATCGAGGGCGTGACGCGCTCGCTCAACGAGCGCTCGCCGGAGATCGCGGCGACCTTGGCCGAGGCGCGGGTCGCGATCGCACAGGCGGGGCAGGCGGCGGAGCGGATCGGCCAGCTCGCCGAAACGACCGGCAACCTGGTCGAACAGGATGGCCGCCCGTTGCTCGCCGACTTGCGCGAGACCCTGCGCGCTGCGAACCAGAGCATGCGCCAGCTCGAAGGCGCGATCGGCGATGCGCGGCCGGGCATCCAGGCCTTCTCGACGCAGACGCTCCCGGAGGTCGGTCAGCTCATCCGCGATCTGCGCGCGACCTCGGAATCGCTGCGCGAGATCACCGACCGGCTCAACCAGCGCGGCGTCGGGGGCGTGATCGGCGGGCAGCGCCTGCCAGACTATCGGCCCGGAAGGGGGAATTGACGATGCGCGTGAAAGCCCTGGCCGCCTTGGCCGCAGCCCTTTCTCTCTCCGCCTGCTTCGGCGGGTCGAAGGGGCCGGACCGGCTGCTGACCCTGACCTCCGCCGAGACGCGGCCGGCGGCGAGCCCGCGCACCGCCGGGCAGGGCGCCGCCGTCACCGTCGCCGAGCCCACCGTGCCGCAGGCGCTGCGCACGGCGCGCGTGCCGGTCTATGTGAACGAAACGACGATCCAGTATCTGACCGGCGCCGCCTGGGTCGAATATCCCGGTCCGCTTTTCGCCCGCCTGCTCGGCGAGACGATCGCGGTCCGGACCGGCCGGGTGGTGCTCGATCCCGCCCAATATGCCCGCGATCCCGGCACCCGCGTGACCGGCCATCTCGCCCGCTTCGGGCTCGATCCCAATGCGATGGAGGCGGTGGTCGTCTATGACGCGACGATTCCCCAGGCGGGCGGCAGCGTCGCGGCCAACCGTTTCGAGGCGCGCGTGCCGGTCGCCGAGGCGACGGCCGAGGCGGTCGCGCCGGCGCTCAACCAGGCCGCCAACCAGGTGGCCGATCAGGTCGCCGCCTGGATCGGGCAGTAACGGGACGCCTCAGGCCAGACTCTTGCTGGCCTGTTCGAACACGTCCTTGCTGAGGCCGTCCGTCCCGACGATCCGCTCCAGCTCGGCGCGCATCAGGGCGGCGCGGCCCTCGTCGAAGCGGCGCCAGCGGCCCAAAGGCGGGACCAGCTTGGCGGCGGTCTGCGGATTGAGCCTGTCCTCGGCCAGGATCATGTCGGCGAGAAAGCGGTAGCCGCGGCCCGAGGCGTCGTGGAAGGCGCGCTGGTTGACCGAGAAGGCGCCGACCAGCGAACGCAGCCGGTTCGGATTGGCAAGGGTGAAATCCGGGTGCTTCGCCAGCTCCTCGACCAGCGCGGGCGTGTCGGCGCGGGTGGCGAGCGCCTGGGTGGTGAACCATTTGTCGATCACCAGCGCGTTGTCGCGGTAGCGATCATAGAAGGCGGCCAGCGCCGCCGCCCGCTCCGGCGCATCGCCGTTGACGAGGACGCCCATCGCGCCCTGCCGGTCGGTCATGTTGTCCGCCTCGTCGAACTGGCGCTTGGCCAGAGCGGGGGCATCGGCGGCGCCGGTTGCGGCGATATAGCCGAGCGCGATGGTGCGCAGGCGCCGCGCGCCCTTGGCGGCGGGATTGTATTCATATCGGTTGGCGACGCTGGCCGCATAGGCGCCGCGCCAGATGTCGTCGAGCGCCGCGCCGAGATCGGCGCGCAGCGCCTCGCGGGCGCGGTGGATGGCTTCGGGATCGACCTGCGCCATCCGGTCGCCGACGAAGGATTCGCTGGGGAGCAGGACGGTCTCGGCCACGAAGGCGGGGTCGAGCGCCTCGTCAGTCAGCGTGCGGCGGACGGCATCGACCACCGCGCCATGATCGCCCGCGCCGGACGTGACGCCTGCGATCAGCGTGTCGAGCATCAACTGCTGCATCGCCTCGTAGCGGGCGAAGGGATCGTCGTCGCAGCCGGAGAGGAAGGCGAGATCGGCGGCGGCGCGGTCGGTCTCGACGATCACCGGCGCGGAGAAATCGCGATTGATCGAGAGGACCGGCCTGACGGGCGCGCCGGCCAGCGGGATGCTGGCTTGGCCGGCGTCGAGGATCACCAGCCGCTCGTCCACCGCCTTGCCGGTCGCCTCGTCGAGCAGGGCGACCTTGAGGGGGATCGCCATGGGCTGCTTGGCCGGCTGGCCGGGCGTGGCGGGCACCTCCTGCGCCAGCTCCAGCGTCACCGCATCGCCGTCGCGGGCGAGGCGGGCGGTGACCTTGGGCGTGCCGGCCTGGCTGTACCAGAGGCGGAACTGGCCGAGATCGGCGCCGCTCGCCTCCTCCATCGCCTTGACGAAATCCTCGCAGGTGACGGCCTGGCCGTCATGCCGCTCGAAATAGAGATCGCAGCCGGCGCGGAACCGCTCGGGGCCGAGGATGGTGTGCATCATCCGGATCAGCTCGGCGCCCTTGTTGTAGACGGTCGCGGTGTAGAAGTTCGAAATCTCGATATAGGAATCGGGGCGCACCGGATGGGCGAGCGGACCGGCATCCTCCGGGAACTGGGCGGCGCGCAGCATCCGGACATCCTCGATCCGCTTCACCGCGCGGCTGCCCATGTCGGCGCTGAACTGCTGGTCGCGGAAGACCGTGAAGCCCTCCTTTAGCGAGAGCTGGAACCAGTCGCGGCAGGTGACGCGATTGCCGGACCAATTGTGGAAATATTCGTGGGCGACGACGCCGGCGATCGCGTCGTAATCCATGTCGGTCGCGGTGTCCGGATCGGCCAGGATGTAGCGCGAGTTGAAGACGTTGAGGCCCTTGTTCTCCATCGCGCCGAAGTTGAAATCGGCGACCGCGACGATGTTGAACGCATCGAGATCATATTCGCGGCCGAACACCTCCTCGTCCCACTTCATCGCCGCCTTGAGCGAGTCCATCGCATGGCGGGTGCGCTCGGCATCGCCGTCGCGGACCCAGATGCCGAGATCGACCGTGCGGCCCGAACGGGTGGTGAAGCTGTCGCGATTGGCGACCAGATCGCCGGAGACCAGGGCGAAGAGGTAGCAGGGCTTGGGGAAGGGATCGCGCCATTCGGCCCAGTGGCGGCCGCCGTCCAGCTCGCCGGCGCCGACCGGATCGCCGTTGGACAGCAGCACCGGATAGAGCGCCTTGTCGGCGGTCATTTTGACCCGGTAGCGGCTGAGCACGTCGGGGCGGTCCGGGAAGGGCGTGATCCGGCGGAAGCCTTCGGCCTCGCACTGGGTGCAGAGCAGGCCGCCCGATTCGTAGAGGCCCATGAGCTGGGTGTTGGCGCGCGGGGAGATCTCGACCTCGGTCTCGATCACCGCGCGGTCGCCCTCGACCGGCACCTTCAGCACATCGCCTTCGAACCAATAATTGACCGGTTGCCCATCCACCGCGACGCGGATCAGGCGCAGATTCTCGGCATCGAGCCGGACGGGGAGCTTGTGATCGCCCGACCGCTCGACGGTCAGCGCGGCGCGGACGATGGTGCGCGCCGCGTCCAGATCGAATTCGAGCGCGATTTCGGGCACCAGCCAGTCCGGCGCGCGATACTCCTCGCGACGGATCACATGAGGCGCGGCGGGTGCGGAGAGGGCGTCGAGCATCGGGCGAATTTAGGCCCGCCGCCACCGCCGCGCAATCAGGGCGTCCCTCTCTGTTAAGTTGACAAAGTTGACAGGGTGAGGGGTGTTTTGGCGGGGTCGAAGGGCGGAAGGCAAGAGCGCGAAACTTCAGCATCTTCACCCATATGCGCGACGGTGTGCCTACGAAATTTTTTGGGCGAAACGGACGATTCAAAGAGCCGGCGAACCGGGGCATGGGCCCCGAGTCGGGGCAAGCGTGGCAGAGCATTTCCTACATTGGAAGCGGGCGGGGCAGAGGATCACTTCCGACCTGTTGCGGACGCCCACTCCATCGCGCATCGGCCTAATGGGGTCAGGAGGCATGCGCGCAAACCCCTGATCGTCGGTTGCCTTGTGAGGGCGGCATGAGGCCGCAATCTCCGGGGGACGCGCGTGGGAGGGAACGCCTTATTGGCTGCTGATCTCGGAAAAAACCGGGACAGTATATATTTATTCGCTTCGCCGGGGGCGGCCGCGCGGGCGGGGTCTGACCTCGCGGCCCAGCATCGCCGCCAGACCGTCCAGAAACGCGTCGCCGCCGAGCGCGTGTCCGCTGCGCTCGCGCCTGCGGATCGCCTCGCGCGCCTCGTCGTCCAGCCCGCCGTCGAGCAGCGCGCGCCAGTCGCCGATCCGCTCCAGCAGCGGCGCCGTCTCCGTCACATTGTCCTGCGCCAGGGCGAGATGCGCCCGCGCGCTCGACCAGCGCCAGTCCTCCGGCCGCTTCGCCAGCCGCGCCCGGACCGGATTGAGCTCGACATAGCGCGCGCAGGCGATCAGCCAGTCCTCGTCCATCGGGAAGGAGGCGAAGCGGCTCTGCCACAGATGGCCGCGCCAGCCCTCCCGCGCGTTGACGTGCGCCGTGTAGCGCCGGTGCGCCTCGCCGAGCGCGGCGCGCAGCCCGTCCTCATGCGCCGGCACGAGGATCAGGTGGACATGATTGGGCATCAGGCACCAGGCCCAGATCCGCGTGCCCGCCTTCGCGCACCAGCGCCGCAGCAGATCGAGATAGAGCGCGTAATCCTCCTCGCCGAAGAAGGTCGGCTGGCGGCGATTGCCGCGCTGCGTGACATGGTGCGGGAGGCCGGGGACGACGAGGCGGGCAAGGCGCGGCATGAGCGGGCGATAGCAGGTCGGAACTGGGAATTAAATATATACTGTCCCCATTTTAAGTCGGCATGACGGCGCGGGACGTGTGAGCATGCGTGCCGATACTTCGATGGCGGGCATCGCCGCCCGCCGCCTCAGCGCCGCTTCAGCCAGCCGATCAGCTCCGACAGCGGCACGATCTGGTTGAAGGCGACGCCGCACTGGCGGCCGTTCTGCCAGCGGACGACGCCGGCGAGGGGGCGGAAATCCTCCGGGGTGACGACCACTTCGTCGCCGGGCTCGAACGTCGCGTCGGTGTCGAGCTTGATGCCGCTCTGGGAGATGTCGAGCGTGCGGGTGCGGTGCGTGCGGGCGCCGGCGCGCAGGGCCGCGGCGCGGTCCACCTCGATGCGCGGGGCGCGAGCCTGCCAGCCATTGTCGAGCACGCGGGGATTGGCGAGCAATTCCTCGATATCGACCTCGTTGTCGAAGGCGATGCCGGCATTGGACTGGCGCACCCAGGCGATGCGGCCGGCGACCTGCTGATTGGTTTTGAGCTCGACGATCACTGCCTGGCCGGGCGCGACATGACTGTAGACATGGGCCATCAGCCCGCCGGCCGAGACGTTGCGGATCAGGCAAAGCTCGCGCCGGCCGTCGATCACCAGCGTGCCGACGCGCAGGATCTTGATATGGCGCTCCGCCTGCCGCCGCTCGGGCGGTTGCGGAACCTGGCTGGAAAAGGAGAAGCTCGTCTCCACGACGTTTTCCTGTAAAAACATCACCATCCCCGCCGTCGACACGGCTTTCCCCGGACATGATTTGCGCAGAAATAACTTTAAGAATCCCTTACTTGCGCCCCCGTTATTGCCGCAGGAAGGCGAGATCGCGGCGGTGCCATGCTCCCTCTCCCCGGCGGGGAGAGGGGATTTGATGTCGATGCGTCCCACCTCTTCACCGCTTGCTTACGACTTGTGTGCCAGAGCGGCCGGCGATGAATGCCGAGGTGAAGATCGCGCCGGACGCGCGCCACGATCCGCGCCCGCAATCCGCGGTGAGCACGATGGTCGGGCTGGTCGGCCTGGCCGGGCTGGTCGCCTGGGTGGCGGCGGCGCGCGCCTTCGGCCTGGCCGGGCCGCTGGCGGCGCTCGTCGCCCTGCTGGCCTGCGCGGTGCCGATGGTCGCCTGGTCGCTGATCGTCGACAAGGTGCATCGCAGGGCGACGACCGGGATCGACTGGGCGATGCCGTGCCGGCCGCTGAAGGACAGCATCGACATCAGCATCGTCAAGATCGCCGGCCTGTGGGGCATCTGGGCGGCGATCGGCGCCTGCTACTGCATCGCGCGCTGGTATTGGGACGGCGCCTATCTCTTCGCCATGCAGGTGATCGGGGTGGCGATCATCCCCTTCGCCGTCGCCTCGATCCCCTATGTGATCTGGCTGGACCGGCGGCTGGCCGAGCCGCGCGACGGGGCCTGGCATTTCGGGCTGATGCTGATCGGCCGGCCAGGCGAGGCGGAGCGCGAACAGGTGCACGAATTCCTGCGCGCCTGGGCGGTGAAGGGCTTCTTCCTCGCCTTCATGATCTCGATCGTGCCGGGAAACTGGGAGGTGACGATCGCGGCGGACTCCGCGTGGATCGCGGCCAGCCCGGTCAATCTCGCGCTCTGGCTGATCGGCGCGATGTTCCTGGTGGACGTGACCTTCGCCACCGTCGGCTATGTGCTGACGCTGAAGCCGCTCGACGCCCATATCCGCTCCGCGAACCCCTATGCGGCGGGGTGGACGGCGGCGCTCATCTGCTATCCGCCCTTCATCCTGATGAACCCGGGCGGGCCGCTCGATTATCATATGGGATCGGGCGAATGGACACACTGGCTGGCGGACCATCCGCTCGCCATGGCGCTGATGGGGCTGTGGCTGGCCTTCCTGACCGGTGTCTATGCCTGGGCGACGGTGGCGTTCGGGCTGCGCTTCTCCAACCTCACCCATCGCGGCATCCTGACCCACGGACCCTATGCCTGGACCAAGCATCCGGCCTATGTGGCCAAGAACCTCTATTGGTGGTGCGCGGTGCTGCCCTTCCTCGCGACCAGCGGCAATCCGGTCGACATGATCCGCAACACGGCGGTGCTCGCTTTGGTCAGCGGCGTCTATTACTGGCGCGCGAAGACCGAGGAGCAGCACCTTTCCGAAGACCCGGCCTATGTCGACTATGCCGAATGGATGGACCGCAACGGTCCCATCCCAAGGCTGATCCGGCGGCTCAGGCCGGGCCGGGCCGGCGAGGCCGGCCCGGTCGCGGCCGAATGATTATCGGCGAATGATTACTGGCCGATCTTGAGCGTGTAGGCGCCTTCGCCGCTGGAGCTGTAGGCGCGCACCCGGACCAGATAGTCGCCCGCCTCGCCGGAGAAGACGAGGAAGGAGTTGAGGCCGGAGCCGCCATCGTCGTCCATCTCGATGGCATCGCCGTCCGGATCGTCGGCGCGGCGGACCTCGACGACCGGATCGAAAGCGTCGGATTCCAGGCTGATCATCGCGATCTGGCCCTCGGCCAGGGTCAGCGCATAGTCGCGCGGCGCGCCGTCGCCGGCCAGCTCGCCGTCGAACACGCGCCATTCGGTCGATTCGGTCCGGGTCGGCGTCGCATTGGCGGGCGGCGCGGGCGGCGCGACCTCGGCGCTCACCGTGTAGCTGCCGCCGGCGCCGCCGCCATAGCCGGTGACGCGCAGGCAATAGGTGCCGGTCTCGCTCGCCGTGTAGCCGATCCGCGAATTGAGGCTGCCGTCCGCATCGTCATTCTGGGCGACCGGCTCGTTGCTGTCGGTCCGGTAGAGCGCGAGGATCGTATCGAAATCCTCTGACGCGGCCCGGATCGTGTAGCGCGTGCCGGCGGTGAGGCGGACGGCATGATCGCCGGCCCGGGGGTTGCAGCCCTGCAGCGTGCCGGTCGCGGTGAAGGGCCGGTTCGGCGCCGGAGCTGGCTGGGCGGCGAGCGGCGTGGCGAGGATGGCGGCGGCGGCCGAGGCGGCGAGGACAGTGCGAAGAGCCAGGCGCATGATCGTTACTCCCCAAAGCAAAGGATCGCATTCGAAACGAAGCTACGGTGTCGCGGTGGCGCGCGCCAGCCCCCCAGATGTCGGATCAGGCGGCGAAGGCGTCGGTGGCGCGAATGAGGCCGTCGAGCACGCCCGGCTCGTTGAACAGGTGGCCGCCGTCCGGGACGATGACCAGCTTCGCCTCCGGCCAGGCCCTGGAGAGGTCCCAGGCGGTGGCCGGCGGCGTGCAGCAATCGTAGCGGCCCTGGACGATGACGCCGGGAATGTCCTTCAGCCTGCCCGCGTTCGCGATGAGCTGGCCTTCCTCGAGCCAGCCCCTGCCCAGCATGTAGTGATTTTCGATCCGGGCGATGGGGATGGCGAATTCGTCGCTGGTGAAGGATTCGATGACATGGGGATCGGGCAGCAGGGTGACGGTTTCCGCCTCCCATTTGCTC
This sequence comes from Sphingomonas sp., assembly GCA_019635535.1. Lineage (NCBI taxonomy): Bacteria > Pseudomonadati > Pseudomonadota > Alphaproteobacteria > Sphingomonadales > Sphingomonadaceae > Sphingomonas > Sphingomonas sp. The sequence goes on along the minus strand of JAHBZH010000001.1, from coordinate 74,557 downwards.
CAGGCCTTCGCGGCGGTCAGCTTTTCGGCCTCGTCGTCGCCGGTCAGGCGGCGGTGATAGGCGGCGACCAGATCGCCGCGCTCCGCCTCCGGAATGGGGCCGAGGAACTCCTCCCATTTGTCCGGGAAGATTTCGGACGCGCCCCATTTGTAGAGCCAGTCCAGCTCGCTCTCGCGAAAGGTGAAGATGCCGCGCAGGACGAGCTCGGTGACGCGGTCGGGATGGGTCTGGGCGTAAGCGAGGCCCAGCGTCGAGCCCCAGGAGCCGCCATAGACCATCCATTTGTCGACGCCCGCCAGCTCCCGCAGCCGCTCGATATCGGCGACGAGGTGCCAGGTCGTGTTGGCCTCGAGGCTGGCATAGGGCTCGGAGCGGCCGCAGCCGCGCTGGTCGAACAGCAATATGTCGTAGCGCGCCGGATCGAATTGGCGGCGATGATCGGGGCTGCACCCCGCCCCGGGCCCGCCATGGAGGAAGACGACCGGCTTGGCGCCCGGCGTGCCGCAGCGCTCCCAATAGAGGCGGTGGCCGTCGCCGACGTCGAGCATGCCCGATTCATAAGGCTCGATCGGCGGGTAAAGAGTGCGGCGCTGGGCGATCGGCGCTTCGGCCATGCGGGGGGTCTCCTTGTCGGTGTGCGTCAATCCTTGCACGCCGGCGCGCGCGGGGGAAGGGCGTGGTCGCCGGCCAGCGCCATCCACTGGCTGATCGCGGCGAGCGCGGCGGTGTCGGCGCGCAGGATGCGGGGGCCGAGGCCGATGGGGCGGGCCTGGGGCACGGTGCGGATCGCGGCGCGCTCGGCATCGGTGAAGCCGCCCTCCGGGCCGATCAGGATGGCGGCGGGGCCGGGCGTCGCGGCTTCGGCGAGCGGCGTGCCGCCGGCCTCGTCGGCGAAATAGAGGATGCGGTCGGCGGGCCAGTCACGCAGCAGGCGCTCCAGTTTCTCCGGGGCGTCGAGCGCGGGGAGCGCGGTGCGCTCGCATTGCTCGGCGGCCTCGATGGCGTGGACGCGCAGGCGTTCGAGGTTGAGCTTGTCGACGATGGTGCGCCGGGTGAGGACGGGCCGGAGCCGGGCGACGCCCAGCTCGGTCGCCTTCTCGACCAGCCAGTCGATCCGCCCGCGCTTGATCGGGGCGAAGAGGAGCCAGAGATCGGGGACGGTTTCGCGGGGGCGGAGCTGCCGGCCGACGGCAAGGGTCACGCGCTTGCGGCCGGCTTCGGCGATTTCGGCGAGCCATTCGCCGGTCGCATCGTCGAACAATTTCACCTGCGCGCCGGGGCCGAGGCGCAGGACGTTGGCGAGATAGTTTGCGGGCGGGCCGTCGAGGGTGAGCGCCATGCCCTCGGCCAGCCCGGTCTCGACGAACAGGCGCGGCAGGCTTTGCGGGGGCCAGGCGGGGGTGGCGGGGATAGTCAGCTCCTCGACGATTCTTGTACGTCATGCCGGGCTTGACCCGGCATCCACCTTCTTACGGCACAAGCAAAGGCTGAAAGGTGGACCCCGGGTCAAGCCCGGGGTGACGAGAATCTGGTGGAAATGGCCTTCGACAAGTCGCGACCTGTCGTTAGGTGTAGCCAAATGTTGGCCGACAAATCGGATATTTCGGACATCGTTCCCGACAGCGAGCGGCGCGGGCTGATCGGCGCGTTGCCGGCGCCCGTGCGGCCGTTCGCCTCGCTGATCCGGCTGGACCGGCCGATCGGCGCGTGGCTGCTCTTCTGGCCGGGGGCGTGGGCGGTGGCGCTGGCGGGGATGAATGGCGGCGGCGCGGGGACCCAGGGCTGGGCGCTGATCGGCTGGCTGGCGCTCGGCGCCTTCGCGATGCGATCGGCGGGCTGCGTCTATAACGACATCGTCGACAAGGACCTAGACAAGGCGGTGGCGCGCACCCGGCTGCGCCCGCTGGCCAGCGGGCGGGTGTCGCTGAGGGCGGCCTGGGCGCTGCTGGTGGCGATGAGCCTGATCGGGCTGGTCGTGCTGCTCCGGCTCGATCCGATGGCGCAGGGCATCGCTTTGGCCAGCCTCGCGCCGGTCGCGGCCTATCCCTTCATGAAGCGGATCACCTGGTGGCCGCAGGCCTGGCTGGGGCTGGTCTTCTCCTGGGCGGCGCTGGTCGCCTGGCCGGCGGTGACGGGCGGGATCGCGGTGCCGGGGCTGCTGCTCTATGCCGGGTCGGTCTTCTGGACGATCGGCTACGACACGATCTACGCGCTGCAGGACAAGGAGGACGACGCGCTGGTCGGCGTCAAATCCTCGGCGCGGGCGCTGGGGCGCCATGCCAAGATGGGGGTGGCCGTCTGCTACCTCGTCGCGCTCGCCTGCTGGGCGGCGGCGGTGCAACTGGTGCGGATCGAATGGTTCGCGCTGCTGGCGCTGCTGCCGATGGCGGCGCATCTCGGCTGGCAGGTCGCGACCTTGCGGATCGACGACGGGGAGGATGCGCTCGCCAGGTTCCGCTCGAACCGCTTCGCCGGCCTGCTGATGTTCGCCGCCTGCTATGTGGTGGGGACCGCTTGAGGCTTGCTTTTGGGGGGCGCGGCCCTAGGTGCTCCTGATGCTTAGTGTCAATGAAGCCGAGCAGCGTGCCGCCGCGCTCGTCGAGGCCGCGATGCGTGCCGGGGCCGATGCCGCCGATGCGCTCTATGTCGGCGATGCCGCGACCAGCGTGCAGGTGCGCCTGGGCGAGCTGGAAGACGTGACCCGCGCCGAGGGCGAGGAGATCGGCCTCAGGCTGTTCGTGGGCAGCCGGTCCGCGAGCGTTTCCTCTTCCGATCTGTCCGACGATGCGATGACCGCGTTGGTCGAGCGCGCCACCGCGATGGCGCGCGAGGCGCCGGAGGATCCCTATGCCGGACTCGCGCCGGCCGAACGGCTGCTGACCGGCGCGATGGCCGGGATCGAGGCGGACGACGGCGCCGATCCCTCGCCGGTGGAATTGAAGGCGCTGGCGCTGGCCGCCGAGGATGCGGCGCGTGCCCATCCGGGCATCACCAACAGCGAAGGCGGCGGGATGAGCGCCGGGCGCACCGTCGTCGGGCTCGCCACCAGCCACGGCTTCGCGCGCGCCTATACGACCAGCGGCTATGGCGGCTGGGCGAGCGTGATCGCCGGCGAGGGCGCGGGGATGCAGCGCGATCATGCCAGCCACTCGGTTCGCCATTTCGTCGATCTCGACGCGCCCGAGGCGATCGGCAGGCTGGCCGCCGAACGGGCGGTGAAGCGGCTCAATCCGGCGCGCCTGCCGAGCGGGGCGATGCCGGTGATCTTCGATCCGCGCATCGGCGGCAGCCTGATCGGCCATCTGGTCGGCGCGCTGAACGGGCCGTCCGTGGCGCGCAAGTCGAGCTTTCTGCTGGGGCGGGAAGAGGAGACGCTGTTCGCGCCCGGCATCGTCATCGTCGACGATCCGCACCGGCCGCGCGGGCTCAAATCCAAGCCGTTCGACGGCGAGGGCGTGGCGACCGTCGCGCGCCGGCTGATCGACAATGGGCGGATGACCGGCTGGCTGATGAACGCCGCCGCCGCGCGCCAGCTCGGGCTGGACGTGACCGGCCATGCCGTGCGCGGCACCGGCGGCGCGCCGGGCGCGGGGGCGACCAACGTCCATTTGGAGCCGGGCGCGCTGAGCCCGACCGAGCTGATGGCGGACGTGAAGCGCGGCGTCTATGTGACCGAGCTGATCGGCCAGGGCGTCAATCCGGTGACCGGCGATTACAGCCGGGGGGCATCCGGCTTCCTCATCGAGAACGGCGAGATCGCCGCGCCGGTGGCGGAGATCACCATCGCCGGCAACCTGATCGACATGTTCCGCGCGCTCGTCCCCGCGAACGACCTGGAACATCGCCGCGCCGTCAATGTTCCCACCCTGCGCATCGAAGGGATGATGGTCGCCGGTGCTTGAGGACGTCGCCGCCATCGCCGAGGCCGCGGGACGAATCGCCGCCGGCCGGTTCGGCACCGATTTCAGACGCTGGGAGAAAGTGCCCGGCCAGCCGGTCTGCGACGTGGACCTGGAGGTCGACGCCTATCTGCGCGCGCAATTGGCCGCGCTCGATCCGCAGGCGGGCTGGCTGTCCGAGGAGACGGTGGACCTGTCCGACCGGATCGAGCGACGGCGACTGTGGGTGGTCGATCCGATCGACGGCACCCGCGATTATGTTCGCGAGCGGCCGGGCTGGGCGGTCTCGATCGCGTTGGTCGAGGATCGGGTGCCGGTGCTGGGCGCGCTGGCCGCGCCGATGCGCGGCGAGTTGTGGACCGCCGCGCGCGGGCAGGGGAGCTGGCGCAACGGTCAGCGGCTGCGCGTCGCCCCCCGCACAAAGCTGGCCGGGGCGCGGGTGCCGGCGGACAGCCTGCCCACGGTCGATGCCGATCTGGCCGCCGTCGCCAAGCCCAATTCGATCGCGCTCAGGATCGCGATGGTCGCGGCCGGCGAGGCGGACCTGCTCGCCACCCTGCGCTGGGGCTTCGAATGGGACATCGCGGCCGCCGCCCTGATCGCCGAGGAGGCGGGCGCCACCGTCACCGGCGCGCTCGGCCAGCCGCTCGCCTTCAACACCGCCTCGGGCGAGGCGTTCGGCGTGCTCGTCGCCACGCCCGGCATCCACGCCGCCGCCGTCGAGCGGCTCCGGGAACGCGCGCTCGCCGTCGTCTGACGCTGGCGGCCCGATATGTGACGTTCGTCGAAGCGGCGTCGCGCCTGGCGGCGGTCTGCGTTACCTGTCCCGCGGATAACAAACGGGAGAGCGACATGCAGGTGGGCTTTTCGACCCTGCGCGCGGCCGGTCTGGCGATGGCCATCGCGCTCGCGCCGCCGCTGCCGGCGCAGGATGCGGGGCCCCCGCCGCCGGCCGACGAGGCGGAGACGCTGGACTATCTGCTCGACGACACCCAGCGGATGACCGTGCCGGTCAGCATCGCCGGGCGCGGGCCCTATGATTTCATCGTCGATACCGGATCGGAGCGCACGGTGATCTCGCACGAGCTGGCGCGCGAGCTCGGTCTCGGCGCGGGGCGGATCGCGACGGTGCACAGCATGACCGAGGTGAGCCGGATTCCGACGGTGATCGTGCCCGGCCTTCAGGTCGGCGCGCGGCGGATGGACGACATCCACGCGCCCGCGCTCGCCCGGCGCAATCTCGGCGCCGCCGGCATGCTCGGCGTGGACAGCCTCCAGTCGCAGCGCGTCGATTTCGATTTCGCGCGTGAGGTGATGACGATCACGCCGTCGCGACAGCGCGAGGAACGCTGGGACGGCGACACGATCGTCATCACCGGCCGCAGCCTGTTCGGCCGGCTCGTGCTGGTCGATGCCTCGGTCGATGGCCAGCGCGTCCATGTGATCATCGATACCGGCGCACAGATGACGGTCGGCAACGGAGCGCTGCGCCGCGCGCTCGCCCGCCGCAACCAGCTCGGGCCGATCATGCCGGTCTCGCTGCTGAGCGTCACCGGCACCCGCTTCACCGCCGAGGCGAGCGTCGCGCGGCGCATCAAGATCGGCGGAGTGGACATCGTCGATCTGCCCATCGCTTTCGCCGACGCGCATCCCTTCCGCCAGCTGCGGCTGGAGAATCGCCCGGCGATCCTGCTCGGCATGGACGCCTTGCGGCTGTTCGACCGGGTTTCGGTCGATTTCGCGAACCGGCGCGTGCGGGTGATGATGCCGGGGACGTCGCGCCTCGATCCGCCGATCCGGATGGCGTCCGCCGCGCCCTAGGATTCGGCTTCAACCGACCGGCGGAACGCCGAGGCGCCGGATCTCGATCTTCGGGCAGCGGTCCATCACCACCTTGAGACCGGCCGCCTCGGCGCGGGCGGCGGCCGCCTCGTTGATCACGCCCAATTGCATCCACACCGCCTTCGCGCCCGCCGCGATCGCCTCGTCCACCGCATCGCCGGCCGCCGCCGCGTTGCGGAAGATGTCGACGATGTCTACGGCCAAGCCGATCTGGGCCAGCTCGCGCCAGACATATTCGCCGTGGACATGCTCGCCGGTGATCTGCGGATTGACCGGGATGACGCGGTAGCCGTGGTCCTGGAGGAACTTCATCACCCCATAGCTCGGCCGGTCGGGCCGGTCGGACGCGCCGATCATCGCCATCGTGCGGGCATCGGCCAGCAGCGCGTAAATGTCCTCGTCGCGGGTCAGCGGCATGGCCTCACTCCTATCTTACCTGCTCCAGCAGCCGGAGCGCGAGCGCCCGGAAGGTGGCGGCTTCCTCGCCTTCCCCCGCCGCGGGCGGGCGGCCGGCATCGGAATCGCTGCGGATCGACATGGTGAGCGGGATGCGGCCCAGGAAGGGGATGCCCATGGTCTTCGCCGCCGCTTCGGCGCCGCCCGTCCCGAACGGATCGCTGATCTCGCCGCAATGGGGGCAGGCATAGCCGGCCATGTTCTCAATGAGGCCGAATATGCCGACGTCCATCTTGCGGAACATGTCGATCGCGCGGGTCGCGTCGATCAGCGACAGATCCTGCGGCGTCGAGACGATCACCGCGCCCGCCGGCCGGAACTTCTGGATCAGCGTCATCTGGATGTCGCCGGTGCCGGGCGGCAGATCGACGATCAGCAGCTCGCAATCGCCCCAGTCGGCTTCCATCAGGTTGGTGAAGGCGCTGGCCGTCATCGGCCCGCGCCAGGCGACGGCGGTGCCGGGCTCGATCAGCTGGCCCATCGAGAGCATCCGGACGCCGTGCGCGGGAAGCGGCACGATCTGTTCGTCGATCATCTCCGGCCGGTTCGCCTGGCCCATGATGCGCGGCTGGGAGGGGCCGTAAATGTCCCCGTCGATCAGGCCGACCTTCTTGCCCAGCCGGGCCAGCGCGACGGCGAGATTGGCGGCGACGGTCGATTTGCCGACGCCGCCCTTGCCGCTGCCGACCGCGACGATGGTCCGTTCCAGCCGCTCCGCCGTCATCGCCACCCGCGTTTCATCGACGCCGGGCAGTGCGACCGTGGCGGCGCGGACCCGCCGCTCGAGCCCGGCGCGCTGATCGGCGGTGAGGCCGGTCGCGTCGAGCACGATCGTCGCCTTGCCGTCCTTAACCCGGGTCATGGCGATGCGGCCGGATTCGGCGAGATTGCCCCGGCCGGCGGGGTCGGGAATGTCGGCGATCGCCGCGGCGATCGGGTCGTTCGGGTCGCTCATCGCCGTTCCGATAGGCAATCAGGCAAGGCTTGGCACTGTTTTTCCGCGAAACGCTTCCTATAAGGGCCTCATGAGACGCATATTCGGCTGGGTATTGAGCGACAATCGCGGCGGCGGCCCCTGGGGCGGCGGCAACGGCGGTGGAGGAGACGATGGCGGTTCGGGGGGCGGCGGTCCGCGCAACCCCTGGGGCGGCCAAAGCGGGCCGGGCCCGCGCCGGCGCAGGACCGGCGGCGGGGGTGACATCACTTCGCTCGACGATTTCCTGAAGAAGAGCCGCGACCGGTTCGGCGGCCGCTTCCCGCCGTCGGACGGACGTCCCTACTGGCTCTATGGCCTGATCGTCTTCGCCTTGTTGTGGCTGGGGCTCACCAGCGTCCACCGGGTCAGCCCGCAGGAGCGTGGCGTCGTTACCGTGTTCGGCGAATATTCCTACACCATCCAGCCGGGCATCGGCTTTTCCTGGCCCGCGCCGATCGGCCGGGTGCAGAAGATCGATATCGAGAATATCCGCACCACGAGCGTTCCCGATGCGACCGGCAGCGAGAATCTGATCCTCACCGGCGACCAGAACGTTATCGATCTGGCCTATTCGGTGCGCTGGAACATCAAGGAGCCGGCATTCTACCTGTTCAGGATCGCCGAGCCGGAAGTGACGATCCGCGAGGTCGCGGAAAGCGCGATGCGCGCCGCCGTCGCCCGGGTCAGCCTCGACGACGCGATCGGCGCCGGCCGCTCCCAGATCGAGCAGAATGTCGAGCAGATCATGCAGCAGATCCTCGACGATTACGGCGCGGGCGTGCGTATCCAGGGCGTCGCGATCAACCAGTCGGTGCCGCCCTCGGCGGTCAACGAGGCCTTTCTCCAGGTCTCGGCCGCGCAGCAGCAGGCGCAGAGCTACATGAACGACGCGCGCGCCTATGCGCTGCAGATCACCGCCAAGGCGCAGGGCGACGCGGCGGCGTTCGAGAAGGTCTATGCCGAATATCGCGTCGCGCCCGAAGTGACGCGGCGGCGCATGTATTACGAGACGATGGAGCGAATCTTGAGCCGTGTCGACACCACCATCGTCGAGGCGCCCGGCGTCACGCCCTATCTGGCCTTGCCGGAGGTTGCGCGCCGTCAGGGCCAGGTCCAGGCCGCGCCCGAGCCGCAGGCGCAGCAGGGAGGGCAGGGCCGATGACCCGCTTCTTCCGCAATCCCCTCGCGCTCGCCTTCGCCGCGATCATTCTGCTGGTCGTGGTCGGCAGCACCTTCGCGATCGTGCCGGAGACGAAGCAGGCGGTGATCGTCCGCTTCGGCGAACCGGACCGCATCATCAATCGTTACCGGCCGAACGAGACGTTCGGGCAGAGCGGGGCCGGGCTCACCGCGCGTATCCCGTTCGCCGAGCAGATCATCTGGATCGACAAGCGTATCCTCTCCATCGACATGGAGAATCAGCAGGTGCTCTCGACCGATCAGCTCCGGCTCCAGGTCGATGCCTATGCCCGCTACCGGATCGTCGATCCGCTGCAGATGTACCGGGCGGCGCAGACGGAGGAGCGGGTGTCCGACGCGCTGCGACCCATTCTGGGTTCCGCGCTGAGGAACGAGCTCGGCCGGCGGCCCTTCGCGGCCTTGCTGAGCCCCGAGCGCGGGCAGATGATGGACAATATCCAGAACGCGCTCAACCGCGTCGCCATCCAATATGGCGCGCAGATCGTCGATGTGCGCATCAAACGCGCCGACCTGCCGGACGGCACCCCGCTCGAATCCGCCTATCAGCGGATGCGCACCGCGCGCGAGCAGGAGGCCCGCTCGATCCAGGCGCAGGGGCTGAAGCAGGCGCAGATCATCCGCGCCGAGGCCGATGCCGAGGCGGCGGCGACCTATGCCGGCGCCTTCAACCAGGATCCCGCTTTCTACGATTTCTATCGGGCGATGCAGTCCTACGACGCGAGCTTCTCGGCTGGCGGCACGGCGGATAATCCGCGCGGGCGGACCAGCGTGATCCTGTCGCCCGACAACCAGTATCTGCGGCAGTTCCGGGGGCAGCGCTGATGCGCCACATTTGTCGCAGTCATTCAAATTCCATTCAGCCGGACCGCCTAGCGTGAGCGTCGCGGGCCCGTCCGGGCCGCGCGCGCCACTGGGCGGGCGACAGTCAAGGAAGGATCGTTAAGGTGCGTTACGTCTATGGGATCTCCGCCGCCATATTGCTCGGCGGCGCCGCGGCGACCCTGACCCTCAACCCGGTCGGCGCGCAGACCGCGCAGAACCAGGCCGGGGCGATCACGCCGCCGCCGGCGCGCGGCGCCCCCGGCTTCGCCGATCTGGTCGAACAGCTCCAGCCGGCGGTGGTCAACATCTCCACCCGCCAGAGCATCCAGGTGCGCCAGCGCCAGATGCCGCCGGGCTTCGAGGAATTCTTCCGCCGCTTCGGCGCGCCGGTCCCCGAAGGCGGCGGCGACGGCGGCACCATCACGCAGCGCGGCGGATCGCTGGGCTCCGGCTTCATCATCTCGGCCGACGGCTATATCGTCACCAACAACCATGTCGTCGCGCCCGCGCGGCCCGACGCGGTGGTCGAGCAGATCACGGTCACCCTTTCGGACCGCACCGAATATGAGGCGGAGGTGGTCGGGCGCGACCAGGTCGCCGATATCGCGGTGCTGAAGGTCATTCCGCGCGGCGCCCTGCCCTTCGTGCGCTTCGGCGATTCGAACCGGGTCCGGGTCGGCGACTGGGTGGTCGCGATCGGCAATCCGTTCGGCCTGGGCGGTACCGTGACCGCCGGCATCGTTTCGGCGCTCCACCGCAACATCAATGCCGGCCTTTACGACCGCTACATCCAGACCGACGCCTCGATCAATTCGGGCAATTCGGGCGGCCCGATGTTCGACGTCAACGGCAATGTGATCGGCATCAACACCGCCTTGATCTCGCCGACCGGCGGCAATGTCGGCATCGGCTTCGCGATTCCGGCCGAGCAGGTCCGCCCCATCGTCGAGGCGCTGCGGCGCGGCGAGCGCGTCCGGCGCGGCTATATCGGCATCGGCATGCAGGACGTGGACGAAGGCGTCGCCGCCGCGCTCGGCATCGAGCGCAATCGCGGCACGCTGATCCGCAGCGTGTCGCCCGGCGGCCCGGCCGAACGCGCCGGCATCCGCCAGGGCGACGTGATCGTCTCGGTGGGGGGGCAGCCTGTGACGCCGGACCAGACGCTGGGCTATCTCGTCGCGCAGCAGCAGATCGGCGCCCGCGTGCCGTTCGAATATATTCGCGGCGGTCAGCGGCGCACCGCGACCGTGCAGATCGCCGAGCGGCCGAGCGAGGAGGAGCTGGCGCGGCTGGGCGGCGGCGAGCCGGACGCGCAGGCCGACGACGCCACCAAGGAAGATGAAAACCGGCCCAGCGCCGGCCAGGAATCGGCGCGCGCCAGCCTGGGCCTCACGCTCCAGCCGCTGACGCCGGCGCTGGCCCGCCAGCTCCAGATCGCCGATGCCAGCGTGCGCGGGCTGGTGATTACCGCAGTCGATCCCAACAGCGATGCCGGCCAGAAAGGGCTGCGCCCCGGCGACATCCTCCTGTCGGTCAATCAGACGGCGACGCCGACCACCGAACCGTTGAACGACATCATCGCCGCCGCGCGCCGGGCCGGTCGCAACACCGTGCTGCTGCTCGTGCGGCGCGGCAATGCGCCGCCTTTCTATGTCGGGGTCGATCTCGTCCGGGCGCGCTGATGCCGGAATGAACAGGGGGTAGGCGTATGGATCAGCCGGACCGCATCTTCGTCGGCCAGGGCGGAGGCGGGCCGCAGCACCTGCTGCTCCGCCTCGCCAACCGCCACGGCCTGATCGCCGGGGCGACCGGCACCGGCAAGACGGTGACGCTGCAGGTCCTTGCCGAAGGTCTGTCGCGCGCCGGCGTGCCGGTGTTCATGGCCGACGTGAAGGGCGATCTGGCCGGCATGGCGATGCCCGGCTCGGCGAGCGCGCCCGCCCATGCCAAGCTGATCGAGCGGGCCGAGGCGATCGGGCTGACCGATTACGCCTATGCCGATTTCCCGGTCGTGTTCTGGGACCTGTTCGGCGAGCAGGGCCATCCGGTGCGTACAACCGTCTCCGAAATGGGGCCGCTGCTGCTCGCCCGGCTGATGGGCCTCAACGAGACGCAGGAGGGCGTGCTCTCGATCGCCTTCCGCGTCGCCGACGAGCAGGGACTGCTGCTGCTCAATCTCGACGATCTCCAGTCGATGCTCGCCTTCTGCGCGGAGAATGCCGCCGATCTTTCGGCGCGCTACGGCAATGTCACGCGGCCCTCCGTCGGCACGATCCAGCGCCAGCTCCTCCAGCTCGATTCGCAGGGCGGCGGCCATTTCTTCGGCGAGCCGGCGCTGACCATCGCGGATTTCCTGAAGACCGACGATCAGGGGCGCGGCACCGTCAACATCCTCGCCGCCGACAAATTGATGCAGAGCCCCCGGCTCTACGCCACCTTCCTGCTCTGGCTGCTCTCCGAGCTGTTCGAGGAGCTGCCCGAGGTTGGCGATCCGGAGAAACCCAAGCTCGTCTTCTTCTTCGACGAGGCCCACCTGCTGTTCGACGACGCGCCCAAGGCGCTGCAGGACAAGATCGAGCAGGTGGTGCGGCTGATCCGTTCGAAGGGCGTCGGCGTGTTTTTCGTGACGCAGAATCCGGTGGATATTCCGGATGACATTGCCGGCCAGCTCGGCAACCGCATCCAGCACGCGCTGCGCGCCTTCACGCCGAAGGACGAGCGGGCGATCAAGGCGGCGGCGGAGACGTTCCGCACCAATCCGGCCGTCGATGTCCGCACCGTCATCACCGAATTGAAGACCGGCGAGGCGCTGGTCTCGACGCTCGACGAGAAAGGCGCGCCGACCCCGGTCGAGCGGACGCTCGTGCGCCCGCCCTGCTCGCGGCTCGGCCCGCTGACACCGAAGGAGCGGGCGATCATCCAGTCGATCTCGCCGATCGGCGATGCCTATGACACTGTCGTGGACCGCGAGAGCGCGTTCGAGATACTGAAGGCGCGCGCCGAGCAGGCGGCGACCCAGGCCGCCGAGGCGCAGGCGGCGGCCGATGCGGAGAAAGCGCGGATCGCCGAGGAGAAAGCGGCGGAAAAAGCGCGCATCGCCGAGGAGCGCGAGGCGGCGCGGCTGGAGCGCGAGCGCCGCCGCAATCCGCCGATCCACGAGCAGGTGGCGCGGCAATTGGGCAAGACAGTCCAGCGCCAGGTGGTCAACCGCATGGCCGGTTCGATCGTGCGCGGCCTGCTCGGCGGGCTGTTCCGAGGGCGTTGATCAGTAGCCGAATCCGGCCGCGCTCCTATGACCGGCCAGCACGTGGTCGCGCAGGTCCTTGCCATCCCAGGCGCGCTCGACGCCGGCCTCGGCCTGGCGGACCAGCGCGACGATCGCTTCGTTGACCGGGGCCTTGCGCCCCAGCCTGCGGGCGAGCGCGACGATCTCGCCGTTGAGCGCGTCGATCTCGGTCGGCCGGCCGGCGGCGAAATCGTCGGCCATCGAGGAGCGCGCGTCGGCATCGATCCTGTAGAGCTTCAGCACCGTCGACCGGAACAGCCAGTCCGGCGCGCCGACGATGTGAGGGAAGAGGCGGGGCGGGAAGGGGCCCAGCTTGGCCGGCTCGATCCCCGCCGCCTTGAGCAGCTCCAGCCCCTCGATCTGCGCGGCGGCCCAGACCCGGCGATAGTCGCGGTTCGCCAGCTCCTCGAGCAACGGGCGGCCCGACAGCGCGTTCACCGCATTGTTGAGATTGACGAGCAGCTTGCCCCACATCACGCCGGGCATGTCGCCGGACAGGATCATCTTGCCGGGCTTGTCGCCGATCCGGTCGTTGAGCGCGCGCGTCGCGTCATGCTCCTCGGCCCAGAGCGCGCCGGCAACGCCCTTGTGCCAGCGGCCATTACCCATTCGCGCGACGTTGAACGGCACCATCCCGGCCAACACCTTCGCATGGGGCAGTGCGGCGCGCAGCGTATCGGCATTGCTGACGCCGTTCTGGAAGCTGATGACGGTGATGCCCTTGCGGGCATGGCGGGCGATCTCCTTCGCCGCGGCCTGGGTGCCGCTGCTCTTGACGCACAGCGCGACGATGTCGGCCTTGCGCAGCGCCTTGGGATTGACCGCGAAACCGACCTCGTCGGGGCGCAGCTCGATCCGGCGGCGCTCGGTATCGGTCAGGGTCAGGCCGTTGGCGGCGATCTCGTCGCGGACGCTTGGGCGGCCGACGAAGGATACGGGCAGGCCCGCGGCCAGCCACGCACCGCCGATCCAGCAGCCGACCGAGCCGGCGCCGTGGACGACGATCTGGGGATCGGCGGGAGGCTCAACCACGTCCGCGATAGGGCGCGACGCCCTGGTCCGGCACCCACAGCCCCTCCGGCGCGGCGCCGGACTGCCAGAACACGTCGATCGGAATGCCGCCGCGCGGATACCAATAGCCGCCGATGCGCAGCCAGCGCGGCCGCATCTCCGCCGCCAGCCGCTCGGCGATGCCGACCGTCACCGCCTCGTGGAAGCCGGCATGGTTGCGGAAGGCGGCGAGGAACAGCTTCAGCGACTTGGATTCGACGATCGTCTCGCCGGGCGCGTAATCGATGACGAGATGGGCGAAATCGGGCTGGCCGGTGACCGGGCAGAGCGAGGTGAATTCCGGCGCGGCGAAGCGCACCAGATACAGCGCGTTCGCGCGGGGATTGGGCACATAATCCAGCACCGCCTCGTCCGGCGAGGCGGGCAGCGGGCTGTGCTGGCCGAGATGGGTGAGCGTCATGCCCGCCTTGTAGAGCGTCGCGGTGCCAAACGCACCCTAGTCGAACAGCTCTTCGAGGAAGGACTTGCGGCGCTTCGGATAGCGGCGGTCGTCGTCGCGATACGGGTCGCGGCCGTGGCGCGGCTCGGGCTGGCGCGGCGGCGGGGCGAGGGACGCGTTGCTGCGCTCGATGATCTTGTCGAGCTCGCCCCGGTCCAGCCAGACGCCGCGGCAGGTGGGGCAATAATCGATCTCGATCCCCTGCCGCTCCGACATGGTGAGCGGGGTGCGATCGAGCGGGCAGAGCATCGGTTCGTTGGTCATGCGCGGGATGTGGAGAGAGGCCGGAAAACTGTCAAGCGGGCCCGCGCCGGATCAGGCCTGCGACACGTCGAGCGCGGTTTCGCCGTCCCAGATCACCACGCGGTCGCCCACGTTCACGACATCGAACAGCAGCCGGGCGAAATCGCGCGGCAGGCCGACGCAGCCGCGCGTCGCCATGTCGTCGGCCAGCGCGGGCGAGCCGTGGACGGCGACGCCGTCCCAGGTGAGGCGCAGCATATGCGGCATCGGCGCGTCGTAGAGGTTGGACCAGTGATCGGCACGCTTCTGCAGGATCGGGAAGCTGCCCGTCGGCGTCGGCTTGTTGTCGGCGCCGTAGATCAGGCTGGAGCGGCCGATTTCGACCCCGGCGCGATACACGGAGAGGACCCGGGCGCGCAGGTTGACGACGACGATCGTCTCGCCTTCGGCCGGCGCGGTCTCCCCCGCCCAGACATATTCGCCGGGACCGAGCCAGTGCGGCACGTCCAGCTCCTGCCGGACGTCGATGCCGGTGAGGCGCGGCGTGCCGGCGGGCGTCTCTGCGGACGCGGTGTGGACATGCTGCGCCGGCGCCGGTGCGGGGACAGCCTGCGGTGCGGGATTTGTGGCGGAGACGAGCTGCGGCGCGGACTGGAACAGGAGCGCGGCGCCCACCGCGAACATGGCGAGCTTCACCGCGATCCACAGATTCCGACTCGTCAGCGCGCTGGTCATGCGGCCAACTTTCACGCCGCCTCAGTCGCCGGGGCAAGCGCCTTGTCCCGGCTGTGCCCGATCGGGACAGGCGGGGGCGAAATCTTCCCGGCCGGAGGGACGATCACGACCATTGCGGATATCGAGTGCGGACCCTAAGCCATCGCCATGCCCAAAGCGCCGCCGGAACCGATAGCGCAGCGCCCCGCCGTCTCGGCGGTGGGGCTGGTGGTGGCGGGCGCGGCGGCGGTCGTCGTCCTGTGGTTCCTCGCCAAGATCGCGATGGCGATCCTGCTGCTCTTCTTCGCCGCCGTGGTCGCGATCGCGCTCGCCGCGCCGGTCGACTGGTTCGTGCGGCGGGGCATGTCGCGCCATTTCGCCGCGCCGCTGGTGCTGCTGCTCTTCTTCGGGTCGCTGGTGCTGCTGGGTTGGCTGGTCATTCCCCGCCTGGTCGAGCAGGTCGTGCTGCTGGTGAACGGGCTGCCCGGTCTGATCCGCGAGGTTGAGCGCGAGATCGCCGGACTGCTCGCCAATTATCCCGACCTGCAGGGCTTCGCGCGGCTGGACGGCAGCGGCGCCAATCTGGTGCCCACGGCGCTCAATATCTTCTCCGGCGTCGGCACCTTCTCGCTCTCGCTGGTCGGCGGCATCGCGGTGACGATCATCTTCCTCAGCACCATCGCCTATATCGTGCTGGACCCGGAGCCGATCGTGAAAGCCTATATCGGCAGCCTGCCGGTCGAGCATCGCGCGGCGGGCGTGCGCGCCTATCGCCGCGCGGCGCGCTCGGTGGTCGGCTGGGCGCGGGCGAGCTTCGTGGTCGGCGCGCTGCAGGCGATCGCGGTGCTGATCTTCCTCACCTGGATGGAGGTGCCCGGCGCGCTGGTCTGGGCGGCGCTCGCCTTCTTCGCCGATTTCATACCGCGCATCGGCGGCTATGTGATGGCCTTCCCGCCGGTCGTGCTGGCGCTGGGCCAGGGGCCGATGACGGCAGTGTGGATCGCGGTCTTCTACGTGGTCAGCAACGAGATCCTCGGTAGCGTGGTGGCGCCCAAGATTCGCGGCGCGACGATGCAGGTCCATCCGGTGCTGATCATCTTCTTCACGCTCGCCTTCGCGCTCGCCTTCGGGCTGATCGGCGCGATCGTCGCGACCCCGGCGGCAGCCTTCGCCGCAGCCTATTACGGCGAATTCTACATGAAGCGGCCGGCCGGCCGGATTCCGGCTCGCTGATCCGACGAAAACAGGGAGAGACTTTTGAACAAGCGCAGCTTCGCCATCCTCGCCGCCCTCGCCCTGTCCGGCGGCCTCGCCGGCACTGTCGCCGCCCAGCCTTCGGGCGAAGCGCGCGCCGCGACCAAGGGGCCGCCCGCCGACCGCGAGCCCAATGTCTCGGTCACGCGCCACACCGGCACGTTCGGCGGCCAGCGGATCAGCTATGTCGCGACGGCGGGCGAAACCTTCCTGCGCGCCGAGGACGGGACGCCGCGCGCCGCGATCTTCTCCACCTCCTATGTCCGCGAGCCGCGCGATCCCAATCGGCCCGTCACCTTCCTGTTCAACGGCGGGCCCGGCTCCGGCTCGGTCTGGCTGCACATGGGCGCGTTCGGCCCGCGCTACGTCGCGATTCCCTCGGATGGGAGCGACGACGGCGCGCCGCCTTATCCGATCGTCGACAATCCCCACAGCCTGCTCGACGTCACCGATCTGGTCTTCATCGATCCGGTCGGCACCGGCTTCTCCCACGCGCTGGGCGACACCAACCCGCAGGACTTCTGGGGCGTCACCCGCGATGCCCAGTCGGTCGCCCAGTTCATCCGGCTGTGGCTGAACGACAATGGCCGCTGGAACTCGCCCAAATATCTGGGCGGCGAAAGCTATGGCACGACCCGCACCGCCGCCGTCGTGAACCAACTCGAGGGCGCGTATAACGACGTGTCGCTGAACGGCCTGCTGCTCATCTCCACCATCCTCGATTTCGGCGCGGGGGCGGACACGCCGGGCAACGAGGTCACGCACATCCTCAACCTGCCGACCATGGCTGCCACGGCGCTCTATCACGGCAAGGCGCAGGCGAGCTCGGTCGCATCCTTCGTCGAGGAAGCGCGGCGCTTTGCGCGGGGCCCCTATGCCCATGCCCTGCTCCAGGGCCAGGCGCTGGGCGCCGAGGAGCGTGCGTCGGTGCGTCGCGAGCTGGCGCGCTTCACCGGCCTTTCCGAAACCTTCATCGAAAATGCCGACCTGCGCATCCTGCCATCGCGCTTCTACAAGGAATTGCTGCGCGACCGGGGACTGACCGTCGGGCGGCTCGACAGTCGCTATACCGGGCGCGACTATGACAATGCCGGCGAACGGCCCGACAACGACCCCAGTTTCTTCGGCATCGATGCCGGCTATACGGCGGCGATCAACCAGCATGCCCGCGAGTTTCTCGGCTACCGCACCGACCGCTCCTATGTGACGATCGGCTCGGTCCAGCCCTGGGACTGGCGGATCGGCGGCGGCCGCGACAACGACGTCTATCTCAACGTCACGCCCTATATCGGGCGCGCGATGCGGGAGAATAGCGGCCTGCGAGTCTTCGTCGGTCAGGGCTATTACGATTTCGCCACGCCCTTCTACGCCGCCGAATATGCGCTGTCGCGTACCGGCATTCCGCAGGACCGCATCCAGTTCGCCTATTATGAATCCGGCCACATGATGTACGTCCGCGAGCAGGACCGGGCGCAATTGTCGCGCGACATCCGGGCCTTCATCCGGGCGCGCTGAATCGATGGGCCCGCTCGTCTCGACCGACCGGCTGGCGGCCGAATCGGGCGCGCCCGACCTGCGCGTGCTCGACGCGAGCTTCTTCCTGCCCGGTTCGGGGCGCGACGCGCGGGCTGAATATGAAGCGGCGCACATTCCCGGCGCGATGTTCTTCGACATCGACGCGATCGCCGATCCGGACAGCCCGCTGCCGCACATGCTGCCCCCGGCGCATCTCTTCGCCAGCCGCGCGCGCGCGCTGGGGCTGGGCGATGGGGACCGGATCGTCGTCTATGACAATTCGCCGCTGCACAGCGCCGCGCGGGCCTGGTGGATGCTGAGAGCGTTCGGCGCGCGCCATGTCGCGGTGCTGGACGGGGGTTTCCAGAAATGGACGGCCGAGGGGCGGCCGGTGGAGGCCGGCGTGACGGAAGCGCGGCGCGGCCATTTCACGCCCGTGCTCGACGCGGCACTAGTCAAGGACAAGGCGGACGTGCTGGGACTCGTCGGCGTCGAGAGCCATGTCATCGTCGATGCCCGTTCGGCGGCGCGCTTCGCGGGCGAGGGGATCGAACCGCGTCCCGGCGTGACGCCCGGCCATATTCCGGGGTCGCGGAGCCTGCCGCAGGGCAGCCTGTTCAACGCCGACAACAGCATGAAGCGCGGCGCGGAGCTGCGGGCGGCTTTCGACGCGGCGGGCGTGGACCTCACCAAGCCGATGGTGACGACCTGCGGTTCCGGCGTCACCGCCGCCGTGCTGCTGCTGGGCGCGCAGCTGCTCGGCAAGAGCGACGTGGCGCTCTATGACGGAAGCTGGTCGGAATGGGGGGCGGATCGCGACACCCCCAAGGCGAAAGGCGCGGCATGAACGACGAGCACAGGCCCGAGACGCGCCTGATCGAGGCGGGACGCCGCCGGGAATGGACGCATCTGGAGGGCGGGAAGGGCGGCATCGTCAATCCGCCGGTATGGCGCGCCTCCACCACCCTGTTCGACAGCGTGGCGGAGATGCAGGCGGCTGAGCCGCCGCGCGTCGGCACGCTGCAATATGGCCGCAGCGGCACGCCGACGACCTGGGCCCTGCGCGAGGCGCTGACGGAGCTGGAGCCGGGCGCGGCGGCGACCCAGCTTTATCCGTCCGGCGCGGCAGCGGTGGCGGCGGCGCTGCTCGCGGTGCTGGAGGCGGGCGACGAGCTGCTGATGGTCGACAGCGCCTATGGGCCGACGCGGAATTTGTGCGACACGCTGCTCAAGCGCTTCGGGGTGACGACGCGCTACTACGATCCGCTGATCGGCGCCGATATCGCCGGCCTGATCGGCGAGAAGACCAAGGCGATCTTCCTGGAAAGCCCGGGCTCGCTGACCTTCGAGGTGCAAAACGTGCCGGCGATCTGCGCGGTGGCGAAGGAACGCGGACTCGTCACGCTCATCGACAATACCTGGGCGACGCCGCTCTTCTTCCCGGCGATCGCGGCGGGCGTGGACGTCTCCATCCTCGCCTGCACCAAATATATCGGCGGCCATGCCGATCTGATGCTGGGCTCGGTGACGGTAAGCGAGGCTTACGCGGACCGGCTGGCAAAGAGCAGCCGCGCGCTCGGGCAGGCGGCCAGCCCGGACGATGCCTGGCTGGCGCTGCGCGGCCTGCGCACGCTCGACGTGCGGCTGCGGCGGCACGAGGAGAATGCACTGAAGGTCGCGCGCTGGCTGAAGGATCAGCCGCAGGTCGCGCAGGTGCTGCATCCGGCGTTGCCGGATTGTCCGGGTCACGAATATTGGGCGCGCGATTTCAAGGGCGCGACCGGGCTGTTCGCCTTCGTGCTGGACGGCGGCGACGCGGCGGGTGCGACGCGGCTGATCGACGGGCTGGAGCTGTTCGGCATCGGCTATAGCTGGGGCGGCTATGAAAGCCTGGTCTGCCCGGCTGCGCCGAAACGGACCGCGTCCGCGCGCAACTGGGCCGGGCCGATCGTGCGGCTCCATATCGGGCTGGAGCATCCCGACGACCTGATCGCCGATCTCGCCGCGGGTCTGGCGCGACTGGGCTGAGCCTCAGTCCAGCAATTCGGACAGGTCGCCCAGCGCTTCCTCGATCGCCTCGGCGAGGCGACCTGCGGCGCGGCGGGGCGGTTCGGCCGCGTCATTGGCGGCGAGCAGCGCCTCCACACCGGCGGCCGCCCAGATCGAGGTTTCCGCCGCCAGCGCGTCGAAGCGGCGGCGGGCGACGGGCGCGGCGCGGTCATAAGCGGCGCTGAGTCGTGCCGCTTCGTCGAGCGCTTCGTCCTGCCCGCCCGAGGGCGGGCGATCGGCGAGCTGCTCGACGAGCCGCAACGCCTCGCGCAGCTGCGCGACCTGGCCGCCGGGGCCGGCGCCGGGCGAGGCCGGAGGAAGAGGCGCCTGATGCGTCATAACCCGGCAGGCTACCCGCGCACCGCTAACGAAGCCCTAACGCCCATTGCGCGGGAAGCACGGCTGAGGCACCTGCACTTTCGTCATGTTTCGCGCCTACACCTTCGCCGCCCTTTTTTTTGGCGCCGTGCCCACCTTCGCGCAGGAGGCGGAACCGACCGGATCGACGGGCGGTTTCGCCCTGTCCGGGGAGGCCCTGGTCGTCACCGATTATCGCTTTCGGGGCATTTCCCGGTCGGACGAGGATCCGGCGGCGCAGGTCTCTTTCACCCTCGCCCACGACCGCGGCTTGTATGCCGGCGCGCGCGGTACCACCCTGAAGGGGACCGATCCGTTCCGCGCCCGCGATCCGGGTTTCGGCGATCTGGGCGACGTCCAGCTCGATCTCTATGCGGGCTGGCGCGCCGACCTTGGCGGCGGCTTCGATCTCGACGCGGGGCTGCTTTACTACGCCTTCGCCGGGGGCGAGGGGGCGACCGACCATGTCGAGCCTTATGCGTCGCTGTCCTGGCTGATCGGCCCGGCCCAGCTCACCGGCGGCGCCAAATATGCGCCCGCGCAGGATGGGACGGGCGGCGAGGACATGCTCTATCTGTTCGGACAGGTGGACGTGAGCGTGCCCTTCCGCCCGTGGCGCTTCACCGCGCAGGCCGGGCGGCAGGACTGGGGTGCGTTCGGCAGCTACTGGAACTGGACGCTGGGCGTCCGGCACCAGCTCAGCGTGCTGGGCCTGCCCGCCGCCGAAATCGGCCTCAGCTATGTGGATACGGATCTGCCCGCGACGCGCGGGCAGGATGCGGGACTGGTCGCCTCGCTGTCGCTGCGGTTCTAGTCGCCGCTTATTGAGGGGTGCTGACCGCCGCTTCCTGGCCATCGCCCTGCGGCAGCTGGAGCATGGTCTGGACCAGCGCGCCGCGATTGACCACGGCGGTCCGCGGATCGCCGGCGACCGAGCGGGCGCCGAGCGCGGCACGATCGACGCCGGCCTGCTGGAGCAGATTGTTCTCCACCGCGCTGCGCGGCTGCGGTCCGCCGAACAGCGCCTGGAGCGCCTGGGCGCGCGGATCGGCCCCCTGATCGGCCTCGCCCGGACGGGGTGGGGTCAGCGCGAATTCGGGCGGGACGACGAGCTGCGGATTGCGCGCCACCGCGAATTCGTCGGGGCGGTTACGGTTGAACGGACCGCCGCCGGCGCAACCGGCGAGCATCGCGGCGACGCCGCCGGCCAGGACGAGATGAGCGAGACGCATGGCTTTACGATTCCTTCTTCTTGTCCTTGCCATCGCGCATCAGGAGCGCGCGGACAAGCAAAAGCAGCACACCGATGGTAATCGCGGCGTCGGCGACATTGAAGACCAAAAAAGGCCGCCATTCGCCGAAATGCAGATCGGCATAGTCGACGACATAGCCGAAGCGTGCCCGATCCAGGATATTCCCCAGCGCGCCGCCGAGCACGAGGGCGAGCGCCGCCGAATCGTCGCGGCGCTTCTCCTTCCACATCCAGACGGCGACGAAGATCGCGATCGCGGCGGTGAGCGCGACCAGCAGCCAGCGTCCGCCGTCCGTCCCGGCCGAGAAGAGGCCGAGCGAGACGCCCCGGTTCTCCACCCAGCGCAGATCGAAGAAGGAGACAAGGCCGATCACGCCGTCGGGCTGGTTCCGCAGGTTCAGCGGATGGATGACGACCCACTTCACCGCCTGATCGAAGACGAAGACCAGGAAGGCGATGACGAAGGCGACCGAGCGGTTGCGCTTCAGTTTCCAGTCGTCCGGTGCGGCGGGCGGCGCGACAGGCGCCGGGGCCGGCTCGGCGGCGGGCGTTTCGGTTTCAGCCATTCACCACCTCGTCGCAGCGACCGCAGAGATCGCCGTCTTCCGTCACTTCGGGCAGATGCCGCCAGCAGCGGCCGCATTTGTTTCCAGATGCCCTCGTCGTTTTTACATGAATCCCGTCCTCCTCGGCACCGGGTACGAACGGCAGGATTGTCGAACCTGAAGTAATGCAAACCTCAGCAAATCCATCCTCTCCAAGACTGGAAATTGCGGCGTGCTCAGCTTGATTGTAGCAGCGAACGGTAGGGGCTGCTTCCAGACTGGAGCCAATTTCCTTATCTCTACGCTGCCGTTCGAGGTTGAACGTGATTATCGAACGAACCCGATGGATTAGCGACCACTTCGTGCCAAGCTCATCATCTCGCCACCCGGCCTCCACCTCCGGCCAGTCCAGCAAATGCACGCTTCCCGCCGCCGGATA
This sequence comes from Sphingomonas sp., assembly GCA_019635535.1. Classification (NCBI taxonomy): domain Bacteria; kingdom Pseudomonadati; phylum Pseudomonadota; class Alphaproteobacteria; order Sphingomonadales; family Sphingomonadaceae; genus Sphingomonas; species Sphingomonas sp. The sequence goes on along the minus strand of JAHBZH010000001.1, from coordinate 52,198 downwards.
GCGCGTGCCCCACACCTCCTCCGCCGTGAAGCACAGGATCGGGCTCGCCCAGCGGACGAGGGCGTGGAAGATGTGGTCGAGGACGGTGCGATAGGCGCGGCGCTTGGGGCTGGCCGGCGCGTCGCAATAGAGGCTGTCCTTGCGGATATCGAAGAAGAAGGCGGAAAGATCGTCATTGGCGAAGGCCATGAGCGCGCGCGTGTAGCGGTTGAACTCATAGCCCTCGGCCGCCTCGCGCAGCTCCGCGTCGAGCGCGGCGAGGCGGTGGAGCACCCAGCGCTCCAGCTCCGGCATCGCCGCCACGTCCGCGACGCGCTCTTCCTCGGTGAACCCGTCGAGCGCGCCGAGCAGGTAGCGGAAGGTGTTCCTGAGCTTGCGATAGGCGTCGGACGTGCCGGCCAGCACCTCCTTGCCGATCCGCACATCCTCGAAATAGTCGGTCGAGGCGACCCAGAGGCGCAATATGTCCGCGCCGTTGTCGCGGATGATGGCGAGCGGATCGACGACATTGCCGAGGCTCTTCGACATCTTGCGCCCGTTCTGGTCGAGCGCGAAACCATGGGTCAGCACGCCCTCATAAGGCGCCCGGCCGCGCGTGCCGCTCGATTCCAGCAGAGAGGACTGGAACCAGCCGCGATGCTGGTCGGAGCCTTCGAGATAGAGATCGGCGCGGACGCCCTCGCCGTAGCGGGCCTCGATCACATAAGCGTGGGTCGAGCCGCTATCGAACCAGACGTCGAGGATGTCCTGCTGCGGCTCGTAATCCTCCAGGCGATAGCTGTTGCCGAGCAGGGCCTGATGGTCCGCCGCGAACCAGGCGTCGGCTCCGCCCGCGCGGAAGGCCGCGACGATGCGGGCGTTGACGGCGGGATCGTTGAGGTACGCGCCGGTCTTGCGGTCCACATAGAGCGCGATCGGCACGCCCCAGGCGCGCTGACGGGAGATCACCCAGTCCGGGCGGCCTTCGACCATCGACTTGATGCGGTTCTTCGATTTCTCCGGCACCCAGCGCGTCTCGTCGATCGCGGCGAGGGCGGTGGCCCTAAGCCCCTCTCCCCTTGCGGGAGAGGGGTTGGGGTGAGGGGGAGCGGCATCCGCCATTCCCTCACCCTGGCCCGCTGCGCGTGCCTGTCCCTCTCCCGCAAGGGGAGAGGGGTTTTTGTCCATCGGGATGAACCACTGGGGCGTGCAGCGGAAGATCACCTTGGCCTTGGAGCGCCAGCTGTGCGGATAGCTGTGCTGGTAATCCGCGCTGGCGGCGAGCAGGGCGCCGGCCTCGCGCAGGTCCGAGCAGATCGGGCCGTCCGGCGCGTTGAACTTCGCGTTGATCACGGACCCCAAGCCGCCGAGCCATTCCCAGTCCTCGCGATACTTGCCGTCGTCCGCGACCGCGAAGACCGGATCGATGCCGTGCGCCTTGCACAGCTCGAAATCGTCCTCGCCATGATCCGGCGCCATGTGGACGAGGCCGGTGCCGGTGTCGGTGGTGACGAACTCGCCGGGCAGGAAGGGGCGGGGCCTGGCAAAGAAGCCGCCGAGATGGTGCATCGGGTGGCGGGCGATAGTGCCGGCGAGGTCGGAGCCTTTGATCTTTAGGCCGAGAGGTAACGGGTCCGAGTCATTGTATTCCACGACTTCCAAGTATGGCCCGGACTCATCCGATACGGTTGTGATCGTTTTCGAACCCCGGAACCGATACCATGCAGCCGTAACCAATGAGTCAGCGATCAGAAGCTTTTTGTCTGCCCACTCGACCAAACGATAATCGATCTCCGGCCCATAAGCCAAAGCCTGGTTGACCGGGATCGTCCACGGCGTCGTCGTCCACACCACCGCATGGGCGCCGACCAGCGCCGGGATCGGGCTTTCGACGATCTCGAACGCCACGTCGATCTGGGTCGAGACGATATCCTCATATTCCACCTCGGCCTCGGCCAGGGCGGTCTTCTCGACCGGGCTCCACATGACCGGCTTGGCGCCGCGATAGAGCTGGCCGCTTTCGGCGAATTTCAAGAGCTCGGCGACGATCGCCGCCTCCGCCTCGAACTTCATGGTGAGATAGGGATCGTCCCACTCGCCCATCACGCCGAGGCGCTGGAACTGTGCCATCTGGACGCCGACCCACCGGTCCGCATAGGCGCGGCATTCGGCGCGGAATTGCGGCTTGGGTACCGCGTCCTTGTCGAGCTTCTTCTTGCGGTACTGCTCCTCGATCTTCCATTCGATCGGCAGGCCGTGGCAGTCCCAGCCGGGGATGTAGGGCGCATCGAAGCCGCGCAGGGTCGCCGAACGGACGATGATGTCCTTCAGGATCTTGTTCATCGCATGGCCCATATGGATGTCGCCATTGGCGTAGGGCGGGCCGTCGTGGAGGATGAAGCGCTTGCGGTCCCTGCGCGCCGCGCGGAGCTGTTCGTAGAGCTTCTGCTCCTCCCAGCGCGCGAGGATGGCCGGCTCCTTCTGCGCGAGGCCGGCCTTCATCGGGAAGTCCGTCTTCGGCAGGAAGACGGTGTCTCTGTAATCGGGTTTGTCGGACATTGCGGGCGGACTTAGGCGAGGGGCGGGGCGGCGGCAAGCGCGGCCTTCGCCGCCGCCGCATCGCGGCGGATCTGGGCCTTCAGCGCGTCGAGCCCGTCGAAGGCGGCTTCGTCGCGCAGATGGGCGATCAGCTCGACCTCGATGGTCGCGCCGTAAAGATCGCCGTCGAAATCGAAGAACCAGGGCTCGAGCAGTTCCTTTGCGGACTCGAACATCGGCCGGATGCCGAGATTGGCGACGCCGTCCACTGTCCGTCCCTCCGGCAGCCGCCCGCGCACCGCATAGATTCCGAAGCGCGGGCGCAGATAATTGCCGAGACCGACATTGGCGGTCGGAAAACCCAGCTCCCGTCCGCGCTTGTCGCCATGCTCCACAACGCCTTCGATCGCGAACGGGCGGGTGAGCAGGCGCGTCGCGGTGGCGCAATCGCCCGCCGCCAACGCATCGCGGATGCGGCTGGAGGAGACGGGCGCGTCCTCGTCAGAGACCGGTGCCACCGCGTCGACCGACAGGCGCTGCGCCTGGCCGAGCAGCTTCAGCACATCGACATCGCCGCCCCGGCCCTTGCCGAAGGTGAAATCCTCGCCGGTGACGACGCCCGCCGCGCCGATCCGGCTGGCGAGATGATCGGCGACGAAATCGGCGGCGGTGACGGACGCGAGATCGGCGTCGAACCGGAAGACCAGCATCGCGTCCGCCCCGGCTTCGGCGAACAGCCGCTCGCGCTGGTCGAGCGTGGTGAGGCGGAAAGGCGGCAGGTCGGGCTTGAAGAAGCGCGCCGGATGCGGATCGAAGGTCGCGACCAAGGCCGGGCGCCCTTCGGCCCGGGCGCGCGCGACGGCGCGGCCCACCACCGCTTGGTGGCCCGTGTGAAACCCGTCGAAATTGCCGAGCGCGACGATGCCGCCGCGCAAAGGGGCCGGGACCGCCGAGCCCCCGTCAAGGCGCTCCATGGCGTTTCTATAGGAAGCGCCGCGCGCCCTGCCTAGCGCGTGCGTTCGAGCCGGACGAAGCTGTGCGCCGGGACATCGCCTTGCGCCGGGTGATCCTCGCGCGATACTTCATGCCAGATTGCGGGATCGAAGGGCGGGAGGATCGTGTCGCCGGCGATCTCGCCATGCACTTCGGTCAGCTCCACCGCATCGGCGCGCGGCGCGAACAGGGCGAAGATTTCGGCCCCGCCGATGACCGAAACCTTGCCGCCGCCGGCCAGGGCAAGTGCCTCCTCCGGCGTGCGTGCGATCTCGGCGCCTGTCGGCCGCCAGTCCGCGGCCCGGGTCAGCACGATATGGCGGCGGCCGGGAAGCAGGCCGGGCAGGCTTTCGAAGGTGCGGCGGCCCATGATCATCGGATTGCCCATGGTGAGCCGCTTGAAGCGCCTGAGGTCCGCCGGCAGATGCCAGGGTAGGCCGCCGTCCCGCCCGATCACCCCATTGTCGGCGCGGGCGACGACGAGGGTGATCTGCGGTCGGGTCAAACCGCCACCTCCGCCTTGATATGTGGATGAGGATCGTAATCCACGATCTCGAAATCCTCATATTCGTAGGCGTCGATCGCGTCCGGCTGGCGCAGGATGTGGAGGCGGGGGAGCGGGCGCGGGTCGCGGGCGAGCTGCTCGCGGGCCTGGTCGAGATGGTTGGCGTAGAGGTGGCAATCGCCGCCGGTCCACACGAAGGTGCCGGGCTCCAGGGAGCATTGCTGGGCGAGCATGTGGGTCAGCAGCGCATAGCTGGCGATGTTGAAGGGGACGCCGAGGAAGACGTCGGCGCTGCGCTGGTAGAGCTGGAGGTGGAGCTTGCCGCCGGCCACCTGAGTCTGGAACAGGCAGTGGCAGGGGGCCAGCGCCATCCGGTGCAGATCGCCGGGATTCCAGGCAGTGACGATCTGGCGGCGCGAGGCGGGATCGCGCTTGATGAGGTCGATCAGGCCCGCGATCTGGTCGATCTCGCGCCCGTCGGCCGTTTCCCAATGCCGCCATTGCTTGCCGTAAACGGGTCCGAGCTCGCCGCTTTCGTCCGCCCATTCGTCCCAGATGCTCACACGGCGGTCCTGCAGCCAGCGCACATTGGTGTCGCCGCGCAGGAACCAGAGCAATTCGACGATGATCGAGCGCAGGTGCAGTTTCTTGGTGGTGAGCAGCGGGAAGCCCTTCGACAGATCGAAGCGCATCTGGTGGCCGAACACCGAACGGGTGCCCGTGCCGGTGCGGTCCTGCTGTTCGACGCCTTCGTCGAGGATCAGGCTCAGGAGATCGAGATAGGCGCGCATGGCCATGCTATGGCCCGTCCGGCGCGGCGTTTCCAATCCAAAATGGCGTCCGAAACGGAGTCTTTCGTGCGCCATCGCACGCGCCGGCGATGGCAGAAGGCGGCGATGATCGTGGACACCGCCCGCGCCGCCGCCGATCTGCTGCGCCCGCTTTTCGCCGACGCGCGGGGCGAGAAGCTGGCGGTGGCGCATCTCGATGCCGGGCGGCGCCTGCTGGCGCTGGACGAGGAGGTGGCGCGCGGCGCGGATTCGATGGCGCTGCCGGTGCGCGACATCATCGCCGCCGCTTTGGCGCGGGACGCGGCGGGGCTGGTGATCGCGCACAATCACCCGAGCGGCGATCCCAGCCCCAGCCCGGCCGACATCGCGGCCACCCGCCGGCTGGCCGAGGCGGGGGAGCGGCTCGACATCCGCCTGCACGATCACCTCATCTTCGCCGCCGGCGACTGCCGCAGCTTCCGCGCTTTGGGGTTGCTCTAGCTCAGAGCGCGCAGGGACGGATCGTACCCGGCTCGGGGCGCGGGCCGCGCGGTTCGAACGAGGCGAAATAGGATTCGCTGTCGCTCAGCCGCTCGAAGCGGCGCAGCTCGTAGCCGAGCGCGCTGAACTCGCAGACCAGCAGGCGCGGCGGGGTGCCGTGACGGTCGGTCGTCCGGTCGGCATCGACGACGATGATCTTGCCGCCCTGTGTGAGATCGTCACGCAGGTGCCAAAGGAACTCGCTGGGGCTGGCGATCTCGTGATACATGTGGATCATCAGGATCCGATCGAACGACCGGTCGGGAAGCTGCGGATCGTTGGCCTCGCCCAGCTTGATCGCGACATTGTCGAGCCGCTCGTTCTGCACGCGCTGGGCGAGCGCGCGGATCGTCTCCGGCACGATGTCCTCGGCCAGCACCCGGCCCTGCGGACCGACGATCGGCGACAGGCGGACGGTGTAATAGCCCTGGCCGGCGCCGATATCGGCGACCGACATACCCTCGCCGATCTCGGCAAGGCGCATCACCGTCTCGAACTCGCCGACGCTGTCGCGGGCGTCCTCGTCGCGATATTCGGACGAGGTGATCGGCGCGACCGGGCGCTGCGGCGCGGGGAAGGCGGCGTTCTGCGCCTCCTGCTCGCGGCAGCCGCCGAGCAGCGCCAGCGCGAGCAGGGCAGCGACCGCCGCGCGCATCAGTCCACGTCCTCCACGTCCACCTTCTCGCCGGTCACGCGCTGCGACAGGGCCGCGGCCATGAACCGGTCGAGATCGCCGTCGAGCACGTCGGACGGGGCGGTGGAGGTCATGCCGGTGCGCAGGTCCTTCACGAGCTGATAGGGCTGGAGGACGTAGGAGCGGATCTGATGGCCCCAGCCGATGTCGCTCTTGGCGGCATGCTGGGCCATCGCCTCGGCCTCGCGCTTCTGCAATTCGGCCTCGTAGAGGCGCGCCTTCAGCTGCTTCATCGCCTCGGCGCGGTTCTTGTGCTGGCTGCGCTGGTTCTGGCAGGCGACGATGATGCCGGTGGGCAGGTGCGTGATCCGCACCGCGCTGTCGGTGGTGTTGACGTGCTGCCCGCCCGCGCCGGACGCGCGATAGGTGTCGATCTTGAGATCGCCGTCATTCACCTCGATGTCGATGTCGTCGTCGACCACCGGATAGACCCACACGCTCGAAAAGCTGGTGTGGCGGCGCGCGTTGGAATCGTAGGGGCTGATGCGGACGAGCCGGTGCACGCCGCTTTCGGTCTTGGCATAGCCATAGGCGTTCTCGCCCTTGATGAGCAGGGTGGCGGACTTGATCCCCGCCTGCTCGCCGGCATGATAATCGATGATCTCGACCTTCATGCCGTGCCGCTCGGCCCAGCGCGTGTACATGCGCTGCAGCATCTCCGCCCAGTCCTGGCTCTCGGTGCCGCCGGCGCCGGCATTGACCTCGACATAGGTGTCGTTGCCGTCCGCCTCGCCGGCCAGCAGGGCGGCGACCTTGTCGCGCTCGGCGCGCTCGGCCAGCTCGGCGAGCGATTTCACCGCATCGTCGACCAGGCTTTCGTCGCCTTCCGCCTCGGCCATCTCCATCAGTTCGGCGGTGTCGGCCAGCTCCTTCTCGATCGCGCGGGTCGCGCCGATCGCCTCGTCCAGCCGGCGGCGCTCACGCATCACCTCCTGCGCGGCCTTGGCATCGTCCCACAGGGTCGGATCCTCGACGCGCGCGTTGAGCTCGCCGAGCCGCTTCAGCGCGCGGTCCCAGTCGAGGAAACGGCGGAGCAGGTCGAGGGCGGCATTGATCTGATCGATCGAGGCTTGCGCTTCGGCGCGCATCAATAAGTCCTTTTTGACTGTTCCCCGGCGAAGGCCGGGGTCCAGGAGTCCCTTGTCGCGGGATCCCGGCCTTCGCCGGGACACGGCCGCAACCTGTCGGTTGCGACCTAGTAGATGCCGCCCTGGCTTTGCAAGAAATCGCTGTCGCGCCGTTCGCCGCCATTGGATGCCCGCCGCGTCTCGGTTGGCGCGGTGATCTCCTCGCGGGTCGCGGTGCGGCGGGGCTCGCTCTCCGGCTTGAACGCCTCCCAGATCACCGCCGCGCGCGGATCGGTGCCCGGCCACAGGCCGAAGGCGCGCCGGCCGGTGCGCCGGTCGATCGGCACCATGCGGATGCCCTGCGGCGCGCGGAAGGGGAGGACGGGCATGCCTTCGAATGCTTCCCTCGCGAACTGGCGGAAGATCGGCGCGGCGAGCGTGCCGCCCTGAGCATAGCCGCCCATCGACCGCGGCCGGTCGAAGCCCATATAGACGCCGGCGACGATCTGCTGCGAGCCGCCGACGAACCAGACATTGGTCGGCCCGGTGGTCGTGCCGGTCTTGCCGAACAGCGGGCGATTGAGGTCGCGCAGGATGGTCGCAGTGCCGCGCTGGACGACACCTTCCAGCATGTGGACGACCTGATAGGCGGTCATCGGGTCCATCACCTGGCGGGTACGCAGCGGCGGACGCGGCATCGGCCGGCCGTCCCAGTCGGGCGCGTTGCAGCCTTCGCAGGGCCGGGTGTCGGCGCGCCAGATCACCCGGCCGCGCCGGTCCTGGACATAATCGATCAGGGTCGGCTCCACGGCGCGGCCCTGATTGGCCATGATCGCATAGGCGTTGGTGAGCGCCATGGCGGTCGTGTCGCCGGCGCCGAGCGAGATCGGCAGATAGGGCGTGCGCGAATAATCGCCGACGCCGAGCTGGCGGGCCATGCGGATCACCCGGTCCATGCCGACCTGATTGGCGGCATGGACCGTCATCAGGTTGCGCGATTGCTCCAGCCCCCAGCGCATCGTCTGCGGCCCGGCATAGCCGCCGGAGAAATTGCGGAAGCAATATTGGCCCGGCCGGCCCTGGTTCACGCAGAACGGACCGTCGACGATCATCGTCGCCGGCGTCATGCCGCCGTCCAGCGCAGCAGCATAGACGACCGGCTTGAACGAGGAGCCGGGCTGGCGCTGCGCCTGGGTGGCGCGGTTGAAATCCGACAGGCGGGAATCGAAGCCGCCTTGCATCGCGCGGATGCGGCCCGTGCCGACTTCCTCGACGACGATCGCGCCGGAAATCTCCGGGATAGAGCGCAGCGCCCAGCCGCCTGCTTCCTGCTCGACCGCGATGATCGCGCCGGGCCGCAAGGCCGCGAAGGCCGGCTCGCCGGAGCCCCGGCGCGGCATCGAGGCCAGCGACGCGGGCATCGTCCCGGTCGAGCCGTCGGTGAAGCCGATGGTCGCGCTGCCGCCCTCCTTCGAGATCACCACGGCGATGCGCCAATTGTCGTAGCCGGCGCCGAACGGCGCGACGGCAAGCTGCGAGCGCCAGTCGCGCGACATGTCGACGCTGAGTCCGGGATCGCGCCAGCCGCGCCCGCGCTCGTAGCGCATCAGCCCGTCGCGCAGCGCGGTCTCGGCCGCCTGCTGCATCGCGGGATCGTAGGAGGTGCGCACCCACAGGCCGCCGGCATAGACGCTGTTCGCCCCGGCTTCCGCATTCTCGCCGAAGCGGTTGATGAGGTCGCGGCGGACCTCCTCCATGAAATAGCCGCCGACATTGCGGACATTGTCCTGCACGCCCCGCACCGTCGCGATCGGCTGGGCGCGCGCCGCGTCATGCTCGGCGCGGGTGATGAAATTGTTGCGGAGCATCTCGCTCAGCACCCAGTTGCGCCGGCCCAACGCGCGTTCCGGCCGGCGCACCGGATCGTAATTGCTGGGGCTGCGCGGCAAGGCGGCAAGCATCGCGGATTCGGCGACGGTGAGATCGCCCACGTCCTTGCCGAAATAGGCGCGCGCCGCGGCCTGCACGCCATAGGCGTTCCGGCCCAGGAAGATCTGGTTGAGATAGAGCTCCAGAATCTGCTGCTTGGTCAGCGTCGCCTCGATCCGCCGGGCGAGGAAGGCCTCGCGGATCTTGCGCGTCACCGAATATTCGTCGCCGACGAAGAAGATCTTGGCGACCTGCTGGGTGATGGTCGATCCGCCGCGCGCCCGTTCGCCGGTGCCGCTCTTGCTGATATAGTCCCAGATCGCGCCGACCACGCCGGGATAATCGAGCCCGCCATGGCTGAAGAAGGTGCGGTCTTCGGCGGCGAGGAAAGCGTTGATGAGCTGCGGCGGGAACTCGCTGTAGGCGAGCTGGACGCGCCGCTCGCGCGCGAAAGTCTGCACCGGCTCGCCGTTCACGTCACGGACGTAGGATGGCAGGTCCGGCTCGTAGACGAGCAGCGATTCGGGCGAGGGCAGGCCGCGCGCGAACAGCAGCCACAGGATGAAATAGGCAAGGATCGGCAGGGCGGCGAGAATCGCCGCCGCCTTCACCCAGCGCTTGCGCCAGGCGGCGCGGACGGCAGCGCGAAGCGCGTCGAAGCGCCCGGATCCGCGGTTCAGGACGATACGCTCGCTGGCTTGATCGGCACTCATCGCGGCCGGTCTAGCCGAATGGCCGGGCAGCGTGAAGCCGGTGCGGGCTCAGCCCGCCGCACCCAGAAACCTCCGGGCGAAATGCGCCTCGATCGCGCGGCGCATGCCGTCGGCGATCTGGCCGCGCCCCTGCTCGGACTGGAGATAGGCGGCGTCGCGCTCGTTGGTGAGATAGCCCGATTCGAACAGGATCGAGGGAATGTCGGGCGCCTTCAGCACGACGAAGGCGGCGAAGCGGTGCCAGTTGGGGCGGAACGGGAAGGTCGTGCCCGCCTCGCGATAGAGCAGGCGCGCGAACTCGGCCGACCGGTCCATGCTCTCGCGCTGGGCGAGGTCGATCAGGATCAGGTTCACGTTCGGGTCGGGGTTCATCTGTGCCGGCAGCAGGCCCGCCGCATTTTCGCGCCGGGCGAGCAAGGCGGCCTCCCGGTCCGAGGCGACTTCGGACAGGGTGTAGATGGTCGCGCCATGCGCCTGGTCATTGGACGGTGCGGCATCGGCATGGATCGAGATGAAGAGGTCCGCCCCAAGCCGCCGGGCGATCTCGTAGCGTTCCTCCAGCACGAGATAGGTATCGTCGTCGCGGGTCAAAGCGACGCGGACGCGGGCAGTGCGTGCCAGCGCGTTGCGAATCGCGCGGGCCAGCGCCAGCGTCACGTCCTTCTCCGGCATCGAGCTGTAGGGGGAGGAAGCGCCGCCGTCGCGCCCGCCATGGCCGGGATCGATCACCACAAGCGGCGGATCCTCGCCGCGCGCCCGTGTGACCGGCGGCAGCGCGCCGTGCGCATCGGCGGAAGGCGGCGCGAGCGGGATCGTCACGCCTTGCACCGTCCCGCTTTCGTCCGCACCGAGAAAGGGCAGGATCGCGGCGGCGACCATCAGCAACCATGTCATGCCCTGTCTTGCCGTCTCGCCGCCACACCGGTCCAGCAAAAAAGGCCCGCGGCGGTTGCCGCTCGCCCCGGGCGGTGCTAGCAGCCTGTCATCGCACCGAAACAGGCGGGAATCCGCGCCTTGGCGGTGGGATATGATCTTTTGCCGGCATCGCGCCGGCCAATCAGGTTGACGCCGAATGTGGTATTTCTCCCCCAAGTCGACGCGCCGCCCTTCGGGCGACGGCGTGCTTGGCGGGCTGCGCCGGCCGGCGCTTGTGACCGGCCTGCCGCAGGCGGCGGACGCGACACCTTATCTTTCAACCCGGACATATGACGCGCGGCTCTTCAGGCCCGCGCGGCCGTCCATATTCGAGCGCGCGGGCCGCGCAGCCCTCAGGGCAGCGGCGCGTGCGTGGAGTGACATCAATGACCATGCGCATGCTGATCGACGCGCGCCACCAGGAGGAGACCCGGGTGGCCGTGATCAAAGGGAACCGGATCGAGGAATTTGATTTCGAATCCGCCGAGCACAAGCAGCTCAAGGGGAATATCTATCTCGCCAAGGTAACCCGCGTCGAACCGTCGCTGCAGGCGGCATTCGTCGATTATGGCGGCAACCGCCACGGCTTCCTGGCGTTCAGCGAAATCCACCCGGATTATTATCAGATCCCGAAAGAGGATCGCGAGGCGCTGCTGCGCGAGGAAGCGGAGCATGCCGAGGAGGAGGCGCGGCTGCGCGCCGCCGAGTTCGACCGCGAGGAGGCCGAGGTCGTCGAGGCCGATATCGAGCCGATCGAGGCGGAGACGGTGACCGCCGACAGCGACGAGGAAGCGGAAGCCGAGGCGGAGGGCGAGGAGATCGCACCCGCGCCGGCCGAGGAAGCCGAGAACGGCTCCGAGGAGAGCGCCGCCGAGAATCTGCGCCGCAAGCGCCAGAATCTGCGCCGCCGCTACAAGATCCAGGATGTGATCCGCCGCCGGCAGGTGCTGCTCGTCCAGGTCGTGAAGGAGGAGCGCGGCAACAAGGGCGCGGCGCTGACCACCTATCTTTCCCTCGCCGGCCGCTATTGCGTGCTGATGCCCAACACGTCGCATGGCGGCGGGATCAGCCGGAAGATTTCCAACGGCTCCGACCGCAAGCGTCTCAAGCAGATCATGGCGGACCTCGCCTTGCCGGTCAGCATGGGCCTGATCGTGCGGACGGCCGGGCTCCAGCGCACCAAGGTCGAGATCAAACGCGATTTCGACTATCTCGCCCGCCTGTGGGACGAGATCCGCGAGAACACGCTCAAATCCTCCGCGCCATCGCTCGTCCATCAGGACAGCGATCTCATCAAGCGGGCGATCCGCGACGTCTACAATCGCGAGATCGACGAGGTGATCGTCGAGGGCGATGACGGCTACAAGGACGCGCGCAGCTTCATGAAGCTGCTCATGCCCAGCCATGTCCGGCGGGTGAAGCAATATGTCGATCCGGTTCCGCTCTTCCAGCGGCACGGCGTCGAGGACCAGCTTTCGGCGATGTACCAGCCGCTCGTGCAGTTGAAGTCGGGCGGTTATATCGTCATCAATCCGACCGAGGCTTTGGTGTCGATCGACATCAACTCGGGCCGATCGACCCGCGAGCACAATATCGAGCAGACCGCTTTTTCGACCAATATCGAGGCGGCGCACGAGATCGCGCGCCAGCTGCGCCTGCGCGACATGGCCGGCCTGGTCGTGATCGATTTCATCGACATGGAATCGAACGGCCATATCCGGAAGGTCGAAAAGGCGATGAAGGAGGCGCTCAAGAACGACCGCGCCCGCATCCAGGTCGGCCGGATCAGCTCGTTCGGGTTGATGGAGATGAGCCGCCAGCGGCTGCGCACCGGCGTGCTGGAAGCCTCGACCCGCGCCTGCCCGCATTGCGAGGGCACCGGGCTGATGCGCACCGCCGCGTCGGCGGGCCTGTCGGCGCTGCGCATGCTGGAGGACGAGGCCGCGCGGGGCCGGGGCAGCCGGATCGTGCTGCGCGCCGGGCGTGAAGCGGCGATCTATCTGCTCAACAAGAAGCGCGCCGAGATCGGCGAGGTCGAGGCGCGCTACGGCGTCGCGATCGAGGTGATCATCGAGGAGGCGTTCGAAGGCGCCCGCATGGCGGTCGAATCGGTCGGCCCGCCGCCGGCCGAGCGCCCGCGCGCCGCGCCGGTCGCGCCGATCGTCGAGGACGAGGATGACGAGATCGTCGCCGATGACGAGGAGATCGAAGAGGAAGAGGAGGAAACACGGGAAGGGGCCGCGCTACGCCGCCGCGAGCGCGCCGAGGGCGAGGACGAGGAGCGCGGCGACGGCCGCCGCCGCCGCCGCCGTCGCGGTCGCCGGGGCGGTCGCCGCCGCGAGCGCGCCGAGGGCGAGGTCGAGGACGACGCCGAAAGGGTCCCGCAGGACGCCGAAGCGCCGGCGGATGCCGAGCCGGCCCCCGAGGACGAAGCACCGGCGCGCAAGAGCCGCCGCCGCCCCCGTGCGCGCAAGCGCGACGAAGCCGTGGATGTGACCGAAGCGGTCGAGCCCGCCGAGGCCGCGTCGGCGCCCGAACCCGCCGTCGCGGCGGACGCGCCGGCGGAAAAGCCGAAGCGGCCGCGCCGCAAGAAGGCGGATGCCGAGCCGGCCGAGAAGGGCGCCGATGCCCAGGACGCGCCTGAAGCGTCTCCGGCGGCGGCCAACGATGCCGGGGCGGACGCGCCGGCGGAAAGGCCGAAGCGGACTCGCCGCAAGAAAACGGATGCCAGATCGGCCGAGGAGCGGGCCGCGGACGCTGCCGAACCGTCCGGCGATGGCGCCGACGAAGGCGATGGTCCGCGCCGTGGCTGGTGGCAGCGGACCTTCGGCGCCTGAACCGGGCGCCGGCGGCACGGCGATGAAGCTCGCGACATTTCATCCGGGGTTCAGGCGACGGGACGGATAGGGCGCCATGGCTGAAACATCCGCGATGCGCAGGGGAATGGCCGCCTTTGTCGTCCGGCTGATCATGATCGCCGCGCTCGGCATGACGGTCATGGCGCGGCCCGCGCAGGCGCAGATGATCCTGCGCGATGCCGAGACCGAGGCGCTGCTCCACGATCTGTCGCGGCCGCTGGTGACGGCGGCGGGGCTGCGGCCGGAAGACGTCAAGATCGTCCTCATCGGCAATCCGGAGATCAACGCCTTCGTCGCGGGCGGCCAGATCGTGTACATTCATTCCGGCCTGATCACGTCCGCCGACAATGCCAACGAGGTGCAGGGCGTGATCGCCCACGAGCTCGGTCATGTCACCGGCGGCCACATCATCCGCCTTCAGGAAGGCATCCAGCAGGCGACCGGGATCATGATCCTGTCGCTGCTGCTGGGTGCGGCCGCGATCGTCGCCGGCGCTGGAGAGGCGGGGATGGGCGTGCTCGCCGCCGGGCAACAGGCCGCGATGGGCCAGTTCCTCGCCTTCAGCCGGGTGCAGGAGAACAGCGCCGACCAGGCCGGCGCGCTCTATCTCCAGCGGGCCGGAATCAGCGGGCGCGGCAGCCTCGCCTTCTTCCGCCGTCTCCAGAATCTCGAATTCCGGCTGAACATCCCGCAGGACAATGGCTATGCGCGCACGCACCCGCTGACCGGCGAGCGCATCGCGCGCCTGGAAGCGAACTATATGGCCGATCCGGCCTGGGATAGGCCCACGGATCCCGAGCTGGAAGCGCGCTTCCAGCGGGTCCGCGCGAAGCTGTCCGGCTATATCGACGAGCCGCGGCAGGTGTTCAACCGCTATCCCGAGCGGGATACGGGCGTGCCGGCCCGTTATGCCCGCGCTTATGCGTTGCATCGCACCGCGCATCCGGACCGGGCGATGAACGAAGTCGATGCGCTGCTCGTCGCCGCGCCGCACGATCCCTATTTCCTGGAACTGAGAGGGCAGATTCAGCTCGAATCCGGCCGCCCGTTCGAAGCGCTCGCTTCGTTGCGCGAGGCCGTCGCGCGCGCGCCCGATCAGCCGCTGATCGGCTCGCTCCTCGGCCATGCCCTGATCGCGACCGAGGATTCGCAGAATTTCGAAGAGGCCAAGCGCGTGCTGCGTGCCGCGGTCCAGCGGGACAATTCCAACCCCTTCGCCTGGTATCAGCTCGGCATCATCTACGACCGTGAGGGCGATCAGCCGCGCGCCGCGCTGGCGACCGCCGAGCGTTACAGCCTGACCGGCCAGCCGCAGCTGGCCCTGCCCAACGCCGAGCAGGCGATGATGGGCCTGCAGGTCGGCACGTCCGACTGGCTGCGCGCTCAGGACATCGCGATGGTGTCGCGCACCGCGGTCGAACGGCAGCGGCGGAATCGGCGCTGATGGCGGGCAAAGAGGGGGGCTGGAAGCAGGGTCTGGTCGGTGGCCTGGCCGGGCTGCTGATCGGCGCGGTCGCCGTGGCCGGCTGGTATGGCTTCCGCGAGCCCGATCGCGTCGCCACCGAGCGGATTGTGCGCGACTATATCCTGAACAATGGCGAGATATTGCCGGAGGCGATGGAGCGGCTGCGCCAGCGTCAGGCGTCGGCGGCGGTGTCGCAGCACCGGGCCGCGCTCGAGACTCCCTATCATGGCGCCTGGGCCGGAGCCGAGGATGGCGACGTCGTGCTCGTCCAGTTCTTCGATTATGCCTGCGGCTATTGCCGCGCCGCCAATCCGGACATCGAACGGCTGCTGCGCGAGGATCCGCGGCTGAAGGTGGTGTGGCGCGATTATCCGGTGCTCGGCCCGGCGAGCGAAGCCGCCGCCGCCGCCAGCCTCGCGGCGGCGCGCGCCGGCCAGTTTCGGCCTTTTCACGACCGGATGTTCGCCGCCGGCCGCCCGAGCGAGGCGACGATCGCCGCCGCCGGCCGCTCGCTCGGCCTCGCGCCCGCCCCGCTCGACGTCGAAGCGCGCACCGAATTGCAGCGCAATTTCGAGCTGGGCCGCGCCGTCGGCGCCACCGGCACGCCGACCTTCGTGATCGGCGATCGCGTGCTGGAGGGCGCGGTTGGCTACGAGGCGTTGCGGGATGCGATCCGCGCGGCGCGGTCGTCTTCCTAGCCTTTGAACCCCTGCGCCACGACATACCATTCGGACGAGCCCTTGCGGCTGGCCGGCGGCTTGGCGTGCTTGACGGACGTGAACTGGCGCTTCAGCTCGGCGACCAGGTTCGCGTCCGCGCCGCCGGCCAGCACTTTGGCGACGAACGCACCGCCGGGGCGCAGGATCTCGGTCGCGAACAGCAGCGCGGCTTCGACCAGGCCCATCGTGCGCAGGTGATCGGTTTGCGGGTGGCCGACCGTGTTGGCCGCCATGTCGGACAGCACCAGATCGGCCTCGCCGCCCAGCGCCTCCTTGAGCAGGTCGGGTGCGGCATCGTCCATGAAGTCCATCTGCAGGATAATGGCGCCATCGATCGGATCGGTCGGCAGCAGGTCGATGCCGACCACGCCCGCCTGCGGCAATCGCTGGCGCACCACCTGGGTCCAGCCGCCCGGCGCGATGCCGAGATCGACGACCTTCCTTGCGCCCTTCAGGAAGCCGAATCTTTCGTCCAGCTCGATCAGCTTGTAGGCGGCGCGACTGCGATAGCCCTCTGCCTTCGCCCGCTTCACATAGGGATCGTTCAGTTGCCGCTCCAGCCAGCGGGTCGAGCTCACCCGGCGGCCCTTGGCGGTGCGGACCCGCGTGCGCGGCCCGCCGCCGGACCGGCTCATAGCAGGTGCCCGTCCTTGGCCATCAGCGCGCGCAATATGCCCTCGCGGATGCCGCGATCAGCAATGCCCAGCGTTTCGGCCGGCCAGATGTCCATGATCGCCTCCAGAATCGCGCAGCCGGCGACCACCAGGTCGGCCCGCTCCTGGCCGATGCAAGGGAATTCGGCGCGGCCGGCGCGGTCGAGGCGCGACATGGTCTCGCTGATCTCGCGCATCGCGGCGATGGGTACCTGAAGGCCGTCCACTGCGCGCCGGTCGTAGCTGGGCAGTGCCAGATGGACGCTGGCCAGCGTCGTCACCGTTCCGCTCGTCCCCATCAGGCGAATACCCTCGCGGTTCGAAGGGAGCAGCTCGGTGAAGCGGCGGAAGGCATGGCGGACGCGCTCGCGCATCCGGCCATAAGCGGCGAGCCGCTCCTCGGCGGTGGCGAAATCGCGGCCTTCGCTCTCGGTCAGCGAATAGACGCCCCAGGGTGCGCTCCACCAGCATTTGATCCGGGGCTCGCCGCTGTCGGTGTCGATCAACACCAATTCGGTCGATCCGCCGCCGATGTCGAAGATCAGCGCCGGTCCGTCGCCTGGTTCGAGCAGCCGGTGGCAGCCGAGCATCGCGAGCCGCGCCTCTTCCTCAGGCGCGATGATCTCGAGCCGGATGCCGGTCTCGCGGCGCACCCGCTCGACGAAATGGCGGCCGTTGACGGCGCGGCGGCAGGCTTCGGTGGCGACCGAGCGGGCGAGGCTGACATGACGGCGCTTCAGCTTCTCGGCGCAGACCGACAGGGCCGAGACGGCGCGGTCCATCGCCGCATCGGACAATTTGCCGCTGGTCGCCATGCCCTCGCCGAGCCGGACGACGCGCGAAAATGCGTCGATGACGGTGAAGCCCTCTTCGGTCGGGCGCGCGATCAGGAGGCGGCAATTGTTGGTGCCGAGATCGATCGCGCCATAAGTGTGGCGGGAGGTCCAGCGGCGCTGGGGAAGACCATTGGCGCGACCGTTGAGGGGACTGTCCCCCTCTGGGGTTGCTTCCGGTGTCGGCGCCTGCGGCGCCGAGGCGGCTTGCTGCGGCATCGAACGCACTTCTCTTATCTTCTCGTTGCGGGCGGCCGAAACCGCCCTTTGACTTGATGCCGTTGTACACAAAGGGGGTTTTGGCGGCAAGCGGCGCCCCCAGAGCGGCGTTGACAGGCCGCGCCCGCCTGCCTATCTCGCGGCCCTTCCGATTGCCCGATCGTCTAATGGTAAGACTACGGACTCTGACTCCGTCAATCGAGGTTCGAATCCTCGTCGGGCATCCACTCCCTTCCGGCCGACAGTCGCGTTCCGTTTCGCGCGATCATTCTCCCATGTCCGGATTCTCTGGCCCGCCCCATTGCCGCGCGATCTCGCGGGCGCGATCCGGTCGGTCCACGACGAGGACGAGCCGATGGTCATGGTCGCTGTAGAGGACCGCGATATTCACGCCGGCCGCGGCCATGCGTCCGGTCAGTTCGCCGAGCTGGCCGGGCACTTCCTGCTTCAGCCGCAGCATGACCGTCGCGCGGCAGGCCGCGACGGCGATGCCCGCGTTCTCCAGCGCCCGCCGCGCGGCCCGGCCGTCGTGGAACAGGAAATGCGCGATGCCCCTGCCGTCCACGACCCAGGCGCCGCCGCCTTCGACGCTCACGCCCGCGGCGCCGAGGGCGCGCCCCATGGCGGCCAGCGCGCCGGGCTGGTCGTCGAGATGGATTTCAAGATCGAACATGGTCATGCGTCTCCCGGAATGTGCGCGCGATTGCTGTCCTCGGGAGCGGTGTCGCGCCGCCGGCGGGAATAATCCCGCAAGGCTTCGGCCATCACCAGCCGGTATTCCGAGAAGAACCGGTCGCGGCCCAGCATCTGCGCCCGCCGGTGCTCGGGCAGGTTGCGCCAGCGGCGCACGGCCTCCTCGTCCCGGAAATAGCCGATCGCGACGAACCGGCCCGGCTCGCTGTGGCTCGCGAACCGCTCGACCGAGATGAATCCGTCGATTCGCGCGAGCTGCGTGCGCAGCGCCGACGATTCCTCCAGATAAGCCTCATATTCCGCCGGTTCGACGGTGAATTCGAATACCATCACGATCATCTGGTCCTCCCTTGTGGACCCGGACGATCTATCGACGTGGCGAGCCGGATGTTTCGGCATCGGCCGAAGCGTGATCAATCGGCCGGCGCCGGCGGCCCGAAAAGCTCCTGAAAACGACGCGCGCCGGGCGCGGTGATCCGCACGACGCGCGTGGCCCTGTCGGCCCGCGCCCAGCCCAGCTCAATGAAGCGGGTCAGCAACGCCCGCCCAAGGCTCCCGGCCAGATGCGAACGACGCTCGCTCCAGTCGAGGCATTCGCGGCACAGCGCCGCGCGCTGCCGCTTCAGGGCGTCCACATCTATGCCGAGATCCGCGGCGAACGCACGCCCGGCTCCGGTCAGCGTCAAATCTCCGTCGCGGAAGGCCAGGCGGCCCCGGGAGACCAGGCTGTCGAACATCCGCACGCCAAGCTCCCCGGCCAGGTGATTGTAGCAGAGCCGGGCCTGCCTCAGCGCCTTGTCCATCGGGCCGGGGCGGCTGCGCAGATGACCGCTGCGCGCCGCCAATCCCATCAGCGCCTCGAGCGTTTCCGCCACTTCGGCCGACGCGAGGGAGAAATATCTGTGCCGCCCCTGTCTGCGCGACCGCAGCAGTCCGCCTTCGTGGAGCCTGGCCAGATGCCCGCTCGCGGTCTGCGCCGTGATTCCCGCTTCCGCCGCGAGCTCGCTGGCGGTGAGGGCCCGGCCGCCGATCAGCGCCATCAGCATGCTCGCCCGCGCGCGCTCGCCGATCAGCGCGGCGATCCGGGTGATATCCGGCCCTTCATTCATGGTTCGATCATAGCCGAACCATGAATGAAGATCATTCGTCGAAACCCGAAATGTCGCGGAAATGATGCTCAGGCGTAGCTCACCACCTCGAACTCGATGCCGTTCTCGTCCTCGAAATAAAAGCTCCGGCACGGTCCGTAATCGCGGTGATTGAATGGGGTGCAGCCGGCCGCGACCACCTTCGCCTCGGCCGCGTCCAGATCGTCGACGACCACGCCGATATGGTTGAGCCGGCCGCCGTCCAGCGCCGGCGCACCGCCGGGCGGATAGGCATAGACGGCGAGATAATTGTCGTTGGCGCCGACATGGACGGTGAAGCCGTTCGCCTTGGCCGGCCCTTGCCACCGGATGTGCCAGCCGAACAGGTCGCACAGCATCTGCGCGGTGCGCTTCGGATCGGCGACCGTGACGTTCACATGCTCCAGCGTTCCGATGCTCATTTCGAATCTTCCTTCGCTCAGGTTCAAGGTTGATTCCCTTCCTCTAATTCCTCACCTTAAGTTGAGATCAAGGAGGAATTTCGATGCGCGGTTCGGAGCTGATGGCGATCGGCGATCTCGCCCGGCGAACCGGGCTGTCGGTCTCCGCGATCCGTTTCTACGAAACGCGCGGGCTGGTCTCCGCGCTGCGCAGCGCGGGTGGGCAGCGGCGCTTCCTGCGCTCCGACATCCGGCGCCTCTCCTTCATCCGCATCGCCCAGCAGCTCGGCTTCTCGATCGAGGAGATCGCCGCCCAGCTCGCCGCGTTGCCGCAGGGGCGCACGCCGACCAAAGCGGACTGGACGCGGATCAGCCGCGCCTTCCGCGAGGTGCTGGACGAACGGATGAAGATGATCGAGCGGATGCGCGATCGGCTCGACGGCTGCATCGGCTGCGGCTGCCTCTCGCTGCGCACCTGCGCGCTCTACAATCCGGGCGACCGGCTGCGCGCGCGGGGGCCGGGCGCCCGGCTGCTGCTCGGCGATGTCGCCGAGGGCTGACGCTCTGCTATGATGCGCCGGATTCGGTGAAAGGGCGTGCATGATCCCGGGGGACGGTTGCTGGCGGATCGAGCGGGCGGACAGGGCGCGGCTGATCGTCGATGCGGACGATTATTTCGCCGCCGTGCGCGCCGCGATGATGACGGCGAAGAAGCGGATCATGCTGATCGGCTGGGATTTCGACGCCCGCATCCGGATCGGCGACGGGCGGGACGGCGCGCCGGCGCGGGTCGGCGATTTCATCCTGTGGCTGGTGAAGCGCAATCCCGAGCTGGACGTCTACCTGCTGCGCTGGGATTTCGGCGCGGTGAAGGCGATGTTCCGCGGTGCGACGCCCTTCATCCTGCTGCGCTGGTGGCGGCACGATCGCATCCATGTCCAGCTCGATGCGATGCATCCGCCCGGCGCCTCGCACCATCAGAAGATCGTCGTGATCGACGACGAGATGGCCTTTTGCGGGGGCATCGACATGACGGAGGGGCGCTGGGACACGCGCGCCCACCGCGACAACGATCCGCGCCGGATGGGCCCCAACGGCAAGCCGACCATGCCTTGGCACGACGCGACCATGGCGCTCTCCGGTCCCGTCGCGACGGCGCTCGGCGAGCTGGCGCGCGAGCGGTGGCGCTGCGCGACGGAGCAGGAGCTGGCGCCCGCGCATGGCGAGGGCGATCCCTGGCCGCGCGACCTGGTGCCGGATTTCGAGAATGTCGACGTCGCCATCTCCCGCACCCGGCCGGACCATGCCGAACTCACCCCGGTCCACGAGATCGAATCCCTCTATCTCTCCTTCATCGCCCGGGCGCGGCGCTTCATCTATGCGGAAAACCAGTATTTCGCCTCGCGCCGGATCGGCGAGGCGATCGCGAAACGCATGGCCGAGCCCGATCCGCCGGAGATCGTGCTGGTCGGGCCGGAGCAGGCGGACGGCTGGCTGGAGCAGGTGGCGATGGACAATGCCCGCGCCTTGCTCTGGGAGGCGATCGGCAAATGCGACGCGCGGCAACGCTTCCGCATCTATCATCCGTTCACCGCCGCCGGCGATTCCGTCTACGTCCACGCCAAGATCATGATCGTCGACGACGAGGTGCTGCGCGTCGGCTCGTCCAACTGGAACAACCGCTCGCTGCGGCTCGACACCGAATGCGACGTGACGATCGACGATCCGGCGCTGGGCGAGAAGATCGCCGCGATCCGCTGTGGGCTGATGGCCGAGCATCTCAATTGCCCGGCGGAGCGCGTCGCCAACGTGTTCGCCGAAACCGGCTCGCTGATCGACACGATCGCGCGGCTGCAGGGGCCGGGCCGCTCGCTGCGCGCCTATGAACCGCCCGAGCTCAACGAAGTGGAACAGGCGCTGGCCGAAAATCAGGCGCTCGACCCGGAAAATCCCGACGAATTGTTCGAGCCTTTCTCGAGCGGCAAGCTGCTCCGCCGCTTCCCCGGGCTGCGGCGGCGCTGAGCCCCCGCCACAAATCGTCATTGCGAGGAGCGTAGCGACGCGGCAATCCAGCGGGCTTCGAAGACCGCTCTGGATTGCTTCGCTACACTCGCAATGACGTAATTGGGTGATAGGAAGCGGGGCGATAAGAGGAGGGCATATGGACCGCATTCTCGCCGAGGTGCTGGCGGCGGCCGAGCCGCATCGCGGCAGCGGCAAGGTGGCCGACTATATTCCCGCGCTGGCGGCGGTCGATCCCGGCAGGATGGGCATCGCCTTCGCCGGGCCGGACGGCGCGGTCCACGGCGCGGGCGATTGCGACGAACCTTTCTCGATCCAGTCCATCTCCAAGGTGTTCATGCTGGCGCTCGCGCTGGAGCGGGTCGGCGTGCAGCTGTGGGACCGGGTGGGGCGTGAGCCGTCGGGCGATCCGTTCAACTCGATCGTCCAGCTCGAGCATGAGCGGGGCAAGCCGCGCAATCCGTTGATCAATCCCGGCGCGATCGTCGTCACCGACGCGCTGATCGGCGATCGCCCGGCCGACGCGGCGGTGGACGATCTGGTCGCCTTCCTGCGCGCCCGGGCCGGCGACGATCGCGTGGCGGTGGACGAGGAGGTCGCCGGGTCCGAGGCCGAGACCGGCGCGCGCAACCGCAGCCTCGGCTGGTTCATGAAGAGCTTCGGCCGGCTCGACAATCCGGTCGAGCAGGCGCTCGGCGCCTATTTCCGGCAATGCGCGGTGGCGATGAGCTGCCGCCAGCTCGCCCGCGCCGGCCTGTTCCTCGCCTTCGACGGGCGCGATCCCGAGACGGGCGTGGAGGTCTGCCCGAACCATCGCGCGCGGCGGATCAACAGCGTGATGATGCTGTGCGGCCATTACGACAATTCGGGCGAATTCGCCTTCCGCGTCGGGCTGCCCGGCAAAAGCGGGGTCGGCGGCGGCATCCTCGCCGTGGCGCCTGGCCATGGCAGCCTGGCCGTCTGGTCGCCCGGCCTCAACGCGGCCGGCACCAGCGCGGCGGGCGCGGCGATGCTGGAGGATTTCGTCCAGCGCACCGGCTGGTCGGTGTTCGTCTAGTCGATTGCAGAAATTGCACTTGTCGATACCCGATCCGCATCCGGTCGGGGATGACGATCGCGAAACGATCGGCTAGAGGCCCCGCAAAGGAGCGACAGGGTGGCCGACGCCGAACTCGCATTGCTGCTGGCGCGAATCCAGTTCGCGTTCACGGTCTCGTTCCATTTCATCTTCCCGGCCTTCTCGATCGGGCTCGCCTCCTATCTCGCCGTGCTCGAGGGGCTGTGGCTGAAGACCGGCGACGACAAATATCTCAACCTCTTCAAATATTGGCTGAAGATCTTCGCGCTCGCCTTCGCGATGGGCGTCGTCTCCGGCATCGTCATGTCCTACCAGTTCGGCACCAACTGGTCGGTCTTCTCCGACCGCGCCGGGCCGGTGATCGGGCCGCTCATGGCCTATGAGGTGCTCACCGCCTTCTTCCTGGAGGCGGGGTTCCTGGGCGTCATGCTGTTCGGCATGAACAAGGTGGGCAAGGGGCTCCACTTCACCGCGACGCTCATGGTGGCGATCGGCACGTTCATTTCGGCCTTCTGGATCCTTTCGGTCAATTCGTGGATGCAGACGCCGGTCGGCTGGGCGCTGAACGATGTCGGCCAGTTCGTGCCGGCGGACGGCTGGTGGGCCATCGTCTTCAATCCCAGCTTCCCCTATCGCCTCGTCCACACCGTCATCGCCGCCTATCTGACCACCGCGCTCGTCGTCGGCGGAGTGGGGGCCTGGCACCTGCTGAAGGGGCGCAAGACCGCCGAGACGAAGACGATGTTCTCCATGGCGATGTGGATGCTGGCGATCGTCGCGCCGGTGCAGATCTTCGTCGGCGACCTGCACGGCCTCAACACGCTGGAGCATCAGCCCGTCAAGGTGATGGCGATGGAAGGCCATTATCAAAGCCACCCGGACGGCGCGCCGCTGATCCTGTTCGGCATCCCCGATTCAGAGGCCGAGACGGTGCGCTGGTCGGTGGAAATCCCGAAGCTTTCCTCGCTGATCCTGAAGCACGATCTCAACGCGCCGCTGGACGGGCTGGACACGGTTCCGCCGGAGGACCGGCCGCCGGTCGGCATCGTCTTCTGGTCGTTCCGGATCATGGTCGGCCTCGGCTTCCTGATGTTCGGGCTCGGCCTGTTGAGCCTGCTCGCCCGCGTGCGAGGCAGGCTGCATGACTGGCGCTGGTTGCACCGCTACGCGCTGGTCATGGGCCCGTCCGGCTTCGTCGCGGTGATCGCCGGCTGGGTGACGACGGAGGTCGGCCGCCAGCCCTGGGTGATCTACAATGTGCTGCGCACCGCCGACGCGGTGGCGCCGATCGACGCCCCGGCGGTGGCGACGTCGCTCACCGCCTTCGTCATCGTCTATTTCATCGTGTTCGGCGCCGGCACGCTCTACATCCTCAGGCTGATGAGCCGGACCCCGGCCGAGGGCGAGAGCGCCACGCCCGAGCTGCCGATCCGCACCGCCGGCATCACGCCCGCGCCGGCGGTGGAGCGGCCGGACGAGGGGAGGGAGTGATGGACCTCACCGTCATCTGGGCGATCATCATCGCCTTCGCCGTCGCCATGTACGTGCTGATGGACGGGTTCGATCTCGGCATCGGCATCCTCTTCCCCGGCTTCACGGTCGGCAAGGAACGCGATCAGGCGATGAATGCGATCGCGCCGGTCTGGGACGGCAACGAGACCTGGCTGGTGCTGGGCGGCGGCGGGCTGATGGCGGCCTTTCCGCTCGCCTACGCGATCGTGCTGCCCGCGCTCTACGCGCCGCTGATCGCGATGCTGCTCGGCCTCGTCTTCCGGGGGGTCGCCTTCGAATTCCGCTGGCGCGACCCCGGTCATCGCAAGGCGTGGGACGTCGCCTTCTGTCTCGGCTCGCTCATTGCCACCTTCGCGCAAGGCATCACCTTGGGCGCGCTGCTGCAGGGCATAGCGATCGAGGGGCGGGCCTATGCCGGCGGCTGGTGGGACTGGCTGACCCCGTTCAGCCTGCTGACCGGCGCCAGCCTCGTCGTCGCCTATGCCCTGCTCGGCGCGACCTGGCTGATCTGGAAGACGCAAGGGCGGCTGCACGACGATGCACGGCGCTATGCGACCTGGCTGCTCCCGGCCTTCTTGGCTGTGGTGGGCGCGGTCAGCCTGGCGACGCCCTTCCTGGAGGAGCAATATCATCAGCGCTGGTTCCAGTGGCCGGGCCTGATCGTCACCGGCCTGATGCCCTTCTTCTTCGGCCTCACCGCTCTGGTGGCGTGGGAGGGGATAAGGCGCGGCAAGGACTGGCTGCCCTTCGCCGCGTCGCTCGGCATGTTCGCGCTGACCATGGTCGGCCTCGGCATCTCGATCTGGCCGGACGTGATTCCCGGCCGGGTGACGATCTGGGAGGCCGCCGCGCCTTATGACAGCCAGCTCTTCATGCTGGTCGGCGCCGGCATCCTCGTGCCGGTCATCCTCGGCTACACCGCCTGGGCCTATTGGGTGTTCCGCGGCAAGGTGGACGAGGAAGGCTATCATTGATCCGCGCGCGGCAGCTCGCCTGGTTCGTCGGCCTGTGGCTGGCCGGCGTGGCGTGCGTGGGGACGGTGGCGCTCGTGATCCGTTGGTGGCTTGGCTGAGGTCGCCTTGGCCTAGAGCGCGCAAAGGTTTATTCTTGTTTGAGTCGGTTGCCTGAGGGGAGCGACGATGAACAGGCTGATCCTGCCACCTCTGATGGCCGTCACGGCGGCCGGTCTCGTGGGCGATACGCAGGCGCCCGCGCAAGCCGTTTCGCCCGAGACGGTCGCGATGCTCGATCCCACGCGGCTGGCGGGCGCCATGTGCGGTTCGCGCAATGCCGATGGCGCGCTCCGGGCCCGGCTCCGCCTCGCCGCCGCGTTCGCGCAAGGCGGGGCGAGCGCGCCCGCCTTGGCCACGCCGGTCCCGGACGCGATCCGGCTGGCGGTGACGAGCGCCGATCCGGCGGTTCGGGACCATGTCCGGCGCGGGCTGCTGCTCGCCTACGGCTTCAATCACGAGGCGGCGATCGCCGAGTTTCAGGCGGCGCAGCGGCGCGATCCCGGCTGCGCGCTCTGCTTCTGGGGCGAGGCCTATGCGCTGGGTCCGAACATCAACGCGCCGATGACGCCGGAGGCGCTGCCCCAGGCGCGCGCCGCGCTCGCCCGGGCGATGGCGCTGCGCGAGGGTGCGTCGCCGGCGGAACGGGCGCTGATCGAGGCGCTGTCCGGCCGCTATGCCGGCGACGACCGCGCCGGGCCGGAAGCCGGCTATGCCGACGCGATGCTCGCCGCCGCCCGGCGCTTCGCCGGCGACGACGATATCGCGGTGATCGCGGCCGAAGCGGCGATGAACACGCGCCCCTGGGATTATTGGGAGGCGGACGGGCGCACGCCGCAGCCCCGGATCGGCGAGGCGATCGGCCTGATCGAGACCGTGCTGGCGCGCAGCCCCGGCCATCCGCAGGCGCAGCATCTCCACATCCACCTGCTGGAGGCGAGCGCCGATCCGGCCCGCGCTCAGGCCGCGGCCGATCGGCTGGCCGCCGCCGATCTCCGCAGCGCCGGCCATCTCGTCCACATGCCGGCGCATATCTATTTCCGGCTGGGCCGCTTCGCCGATTCGATCCGCGCCAATGTGACCGCGGCGCGCGCCGACGAGGCCTATCTGGCGACGGCCGGGCCGAACCCGGCCTATCGGTTCGGCTATTATCCGCACAATGTCCACTTCATCCTCGCCTCGGCGCAGATGGCGGGCGACATGGCGACCGCGATCGGCGAGACGCGCCGGCTCGCCGCCATTCTCAATCCCGAAGTCTCCGCCCAGATCGGCTGGCTCCAGCCGGTCCAGGCCGCGCCCTATATGGCCTATGCCCAGTTCGGCGCGCCGGAGCGCATCCTGACCCTGCCGGAGGCGGACGCGCGCCTGCCCTATGTCGTCGCGATCCGCCATTATGCGCGCGCCGTGGCCCGCGCGGCGCAGCGGGATCGCGCGGAGTTCGACCGCGAACTGGCCGCCCTGCGCGCGATCCGCGAGGGCGCGGACATACAGGCGCTGGTCGATCAGGACGTGCCGGCCCGCGATCTGCTGACCATCGCCGAGCAGGTGGCGCGCGGCCGCTGGGAGCTGGCCGCCGGCCGCTTCGATGCGGCGGCGCAGGCTTTCGCGGCGGCCGCGGAAGTCGAGGCGGAGATTCCCTATATGGAGCCGCCTTTCTGGTATTATCCGGTCCAGCAGTCGCTCGGCGCCGCCTTGTTCCGGGCCGGCCGGCCGGACGAGGCGCGCGCCGCGTTCCGCGCCGCTCTGGTGCGCGCGCCGAACAATGGCTGGGCGCTTTACGGCCTCGCCGAAACCGAACGCGCGCTCGGGCATCGCGCCGAAGCGGCGGCGGCGCAGGCGGCGCTCGAGCGCGCCTGGCTGGGCGACCGGCGCTGGCTCAGGATGGACCGGCTTTAGAACAGGTGGAGTAAACACCCCCTCCGTTCGCCCTGAGCCTGTCGAAGGGCTGTCTTTTCTTAAGGCAGAAGAGAAGGGCAGGACTTCGACAAGCTCAGCCCGAACGGAATGTGGTTCAACCTGCTCCGGTCGCCCGCCTCACGCCCCCGCCCAGTCCCGCACGCGGCGCTCCAGCACGCTGAGCGGCATCGCGCCGCCCAGCAGGACCGTGTCGTGGAACGCCTTGATGTCGAAGGCCGCGCCCTGGCGGCGCTCGATCTCGTCGCGCAGATTGCCGATCACGGTCTGGCCGATCTTGTAGGCGCAGGCCTGGCCCGGCCAGACCGCATAACGCTCGATCTCGCGAATCGCGGAGCCTTCGGGCCGCGCGCTGTTCTCCACCATATATTGGATCGCCTGCTCGCGGCTCCAGCGATGATGGTGCAGGCCGGAATCGACGACCAGCCGGACGGCGCGGAACAGATAGGCCTGGAGATAGCCGATCTTGCCGAACGGATTGTCCGCATAGACGCCCAGCTCGTCCGCCACCCGCTCCGAATAGAGCGCCCAGCCCTCGCTGAACGCGGAGAAGCCCGTCGTGCGGCGGTAGAGCGGCAGTTCGCCCGCCTCGCGTGCCAGGCTGATCTGGAAATGATGGCCGGGCGAGGCTTCGTGATAGGTGAGTGTCGGCAGCGAATGACGCGGCCAGTCCGCCGTGTTGCCGAGATTGATGTAATAGGCGCCGGGGCGCGAGCCGTCGAGGCTGGCCGCCTGGTAATAGCCGCCCGGCGCACCCGCCTCGATCGCCGGCGGCACCCGGCGGATTTCGACCGGAGCGGTGGGGATGCGGTTGAACACGCGCGGCAGCAGCGGCTGCAATTCGGCCATGAGCCGGTTAAGCCAGCCGAGCAGCTCGGCGCGACCCTCGTCCGTGTTCGGGAAGCTGCGCGCCGGATCGCGGTTCATCGCGTTGATCCGGTCGCCGACGCTGCCCTGCGTCATGCCCTGCGCGCGCAGCAGCACGTCGATCCGGCTTTGCAGGTCCGCGACCTGCTCCAGGCCGACACGATGGATTTCCGCGCCGGACATGGTCGTCGTGGTGTTGGCGCGGATGCCCCAATCGTAATAGGCCTCGCCGTCCGGCAGGCGCCAGCAGCCGGCATCGTGCACCGCCTGCGGACGGATTTCGCGTAGCGCCGCGAGCTGGCGGTCGAGCCCGGCGGCGATCCGGCCGGAGACGATGGCCGAGGCGCGCGCCGTGTAATCGCCCAGTCCAGCCTCACTGGCCCGGCGGGTCAGCGCGCGGACTAGGCCGCTTTCCGCGATCGGCGTGGCGCGCAGCGCCTCGAGGTTGGCGATCGCCTTGTCCATCACGAAATCGGGCGGGACGACGCCGACCGACGCGTCGTGACGGATGCGCTCCGCCTCCTGCTCAAGATTGCGGCCGAAGGCGTCGAGGCGCGAGAGATAGGCCTCGGCATCCTCCGCCGTGCGCACCGGA
This sequence comes from Sphingomonas sp., assembly GCA_019635535.1. Taxonomy (NCBI): domain Bacteria; kingdom Pseudomonadati; phylum Pseudomonadota; class Alphaproteobacteria; order Sphingomonadales; family Sphingomonadaceae; genus Sphingomonas; species Sphingomonas sp. The sequence continues at coordinate 23,589 of JAHBZH010000001.1, read as the reverse complement.
TGCTGGGTGTTGAGGAAATCCGGCATCGAATAATAAGCGCCGCCAAGCTGGCTGACGACATAGGGCGCGGGCCGTCCGCCGGCGCCGCCATAATTGAACCCGGCGCCCTGCGCCGAGACCGACCAGCGGAAGGCAGCGATGTCGTAATTGAGCTGCCCGTCGCTCGACAGGCCGTCGCGGCCGAATTCCGTGAGCTGGCGATCGCGCGCCACCGCGCGGACCCGGTCACGCCGCACCTCCTCGAGCGAGCTTTCCGAAAGCTGGCCGCGCAGCGCCGCGCGCGCGCCCGTGTCGAGGCCGAGATTGGTGGCGAAGGTCGGCGCTTCGTCGAGATCATGCTCGAACCAGCCTTCCAGCAGATTGTGCAATTCGCCATCGCGCGCATTCGCCGTTCCCTGTGCGCGGGCCGAGCCGGTCAGCGTCAGCAGGCCCATGGCGGTGGAGCTGGCGAGGAATGTGCGGCGATCGAGCATGGTGGCAACCTCCCTGATTTGATTTGGGAAAGCTGCGTAACGACCGGCTCCGACGGACGCAACCGCACGTCCCTAACCCGATGGTAGCTTTTCGCCGATAGGGGGGCGGCGAAGGGGAGGTACGGTTTGAAGGGCGTGGCCGCGCAGGCGATCGAAACGGATTCGGCAATTTCCGCCACGGCGGAGCCGATGGCGCATGTCCTGCCGGGCTATCCGGACGCGATCGACGCCGTGGCCGCGATGGCAGCGCCCGCCCGTCGCTTCCTGCGCCGCGCCTGGTTCGCCGGCTCGGGCGATGCGGGGGCGGTCACTCTGGTCGGCCGGCGCGCGGACGGCACCGCCTTCGCGGCGATCCCGACTCTGCCGGTCGGCCCCGCGGTCGCGGCGGCACGGACGGTGCCGGGCGCCTATTGGCCCTATCGCTTCTTCCCCGTCACGGAGGATGCAGAGGAGGGGGAGCTGGCCGATCTGCTGTCCTGCGATGCCGCGCGCGCCGTGCTGGGGCGGGTCTGGCGCCTCGGGCCGGTCTATCGGGCCGATCCGGCGACGAAATTACTGGTCAGGGCCGCGCGCAAGGCCGGGTGGACGGTGCTGAAGCGCAGCCTGGGCACCACCTTCGTGCAGGATATCGGCGCCGCGAGCGCCGCCGGCCAATGGCCGCGCAAGTCGAAGCTGCGCAGGGTGCGCGCGGCACGGCACAAGCTTGACGCGCAGGGCGGGTATGGCTTGCGCTTCGTGCGCGGGGCGGCGTGGAGCGATGCGCTGCTGGGAGAGCTTGGCGACATCGAAGCGCGCAGCTGGGTGGGCAAATCCACCGACGGCAGCGGCGCCAAGTTCCTGACCGAGGACCAGCGCGCTTATTGGCGTCGCGCGCTCGCCGATCCGGTGCTGGCCGATATGTTCTCGGCGGTGGTGCTCGATGTCGCGGGCAAGCCGGTCGCCTTCACCTTCGATCTCACCGTCGGTGCCCTGCAATATGGCATCGCCAGTTCCTATGACGCGGATTGGTCGGCCTTCGCGCCCGGCCATATCGTCACCCACCACCACCTGGTCGAAAGCCTGGCGCGCGGCGTGACGCAGGTGGACTGGGGCGCGGGCGACGGCGGTTACAAGCGCGAGATCGGCGCCGAGGCGGGCTCCGAGATCGTCGATTGCCTGTTCGTGCGCGGCCGCGCGCTCGCCGCGATCCTGCGCACCAAATGGAAGCTGCCGCCCGGCGACGGCGATCCGGCCGTGCCCGTCGAAGGGCTGGGCCGCACCGAACAGGCGCTGATCGCCAGCCTCGGCATGGCCGCCGCCGCCGCCGCCTTCATCGAATAGGGCTCAAGCCACCGGTTGCTCGCTCATCAGGCCGATCAGATTGCCTTCGCTGTCGCGGGCGATGGCGAGCCAGATGTCCCGGTCCGCGACCCGCGCGATGAAATGCGCCTCCTGCTCGATCGCCGCGCCCGCCGCCGCCAGCTCGGCCTCCGCCGCCTGGGCGTCCGTCACCGCATAATAGAGGATCGAGGCGCTCGCCGTCTCCGGCCCTTCCGGCGGGCTCAGCATCAGCCGCGTCTCGCCGCACCGGAAGAAGCTCAGCGACGGCGGTGCGTCGAACAGATGCGCGAGGCCGAGCGTGTCGCGGTAGAAGGCGCGGGCGCGCTCCAGGTCGCGGACGGGAATCGCGACCTGCGCGACATGCGATGGATTGAGCGGCATGGCGTCCCGACTCCCTTCATGCTAACAATTCGATTCGAACAATTATTAGCATAGCTAAGTATGAGCGTAAACATGGTCGAGGACGAAATTCGCGACATTGCCGGGCGGCTCCATTCGGCGTCGATCCGGCTGCTGCGCACTTTGCGGCGCGAGGATGACGGCAGCGGCCTCACCGCGCCGCGTTTGTCGGCCCTGTCGGTGATCGTGTTCGCCGGCCCGCTCTCGCTCGCCGCCTTGGCCGAGGCCGAGCAGGTCCGCCCGCCGACGATGAGCCGGATCGTCGATGCGCTGGTGAAGGCCGGCCTGGTCACACGCGATCCCGACCCCGACGACCGTCGCGGCGTCCGCATCGCCGCGACCGAGCCGGGCCGCCGCCTGCTCGACCAAGGCCGCGCCCGCCGGGTGGGAGCGCTCGTCGAGCGGCTGCGCGATCTCACCGACTATGAACGCCGCGCGCTCGCCCGGGGCGCGGAGCTGCTGGAGCGGATCACGCGCTAAGACGCCTTGTTGCGGCGCAGCGAAGCCGCTATGTGCGCGCCACATTTCCTCCCGCGAGAGTATATAAGATGAGCCTTCGCAACGTGGCGATCATCGCCCACGTCGATCACGGCAAGACCACCCTTGTCGATCAGCTGTTCCGCCAGTCCGGCACCTTCCGCGACAATCAGCGCGTGGAGGAGCGGGCGATGGATTCGAACGACCTGGAGAAGGAACGCGGGATCACCATCCTCGCCAAATGCACCAGCGTCGAGTGGGAGCATGGCGGCGAGACCACCCGGATCAACATCGTCGACACGCCCGGCCACGCCGATTTCGGCGCGGAGGTGGAGCGGATCCTGTCGATGGTGGACGGCGTCATCCTGCTCGTCGACGCGGCGGAAGGCCCGATGCCGCAGACCAAGTTCGTCACCGGCAAGGCGCTCGCCCGCGGGCTGAAGCCGATCGTCGTCGTCAACAAGATCGATCGCCCGGACGCCCGCGCCGCCGAGGTGCTCGACGAATGTTTCGAGCTGTTCCTCAGCCTCGACGCCAATGACGAGCAGCTCGATTTCCCGACCCTCTACGCCTCGGGCCGCAACGGCTATGCCGGCCGCACCGACGACGTGCGTTCCGGCGATCTGACCCCGCTCTTCGAGACCATCGTCAGCCACATTCCGGCCCCGGGCCTCGACACCGGGGGCGAGTTCAGGATGCTCGCCACCCTGCTCGACCGCGACCCCTTCCTCGGCCGCATCCTCACCGGCCGGATCGAGAGCGGCCGCCTCGACGTCAACGCCCCGATCCACGCCATCGACGTGGAGGGCAATCCCGTGGAGGCGGGCCGCGCCACCAAGATGTTCGCCTTCCGGGGCCTCGAGCGCGTGCCGGTCGACAGCGCGCAGGCGGGCGACATCATCGCGATCGCCGGCCTCACCAGGGCGACCGTCTCCAACACGATCGCGGCGCCCGGCGTCGCCGATCCGGTCGCCGCCCGCCCGATCGATCCGCCGACGCTGGCGATGAGCTTCGCGGTCAATGACAGCCCCTATGCGGGCAAGGACGGCGACAAGGTGCAGAGCCGCGTCATCCGCGACCGGCTGGAGCGCGAGGCGGAAACGAACGTCGCGATCCGCGTCACCGCCGCGCACGACAATGACGCGTTCGAGGTCGCCGGCCGCGGCGAGCTTCAATTGGGCGTCCTCATCGAGACGATGCGGCGCGAGGGCTTCGAGCTCTCCATCTCCCGCCCCCGCGTCCTCTTCCGCGACGGTCCCAACGGGCGTGAGGAGCCCTATGAGACGGTCGTCATCGACGTGGACGACGAACATTCGGGCACGGTCGTCGAGAAGATGGCGCTGCGCAAGGCGGAGATGACCGACATGCGCCCCAGCGGCGGCGGCAAGACGCGCCTCACCTTCTCCGCCCCCTCGCGCGGCCTGATCGGCTATCATGGCGAGTTCCTCAGCGACACGCGCGGCACCGGCATCATGAACCGCCTGTTCGAGAAATACGGCCCCTACAAGGGCCGGATCGAGGGCCGTCAGAACGGCGTCCTCATCTCGATGGAGCAGGGCGAGGCGGTCGCCTACGCCCTCAACGCGCTCGAAGATCGCGGCATCATGTTCATCTCGCCGGGCGACAAGCTCTACGAAGGCATGGTGATCGGCGAAAACGCCAAGCCGCAGGACCTGGAGGTGAACCCGCTCAAGTCCAAGCAGCTCACCAACTTCCGCGCCAGCGGCAAGGACGAAGGCATCCGCCTCACCCCGCCGCGCCGCATGACGCTGGAACAGGCGATCGCCTACATCCAGGACGACGAGCTGGTCGAGGTGACGCCGAAGGTGGTGCGGATCCGGAAGCGGTATCTGGACCCGCATGAAAGGAAGAGGCAGAGCCGGAAGGCGGAGGCCGCGTAACTGCCGAGCGTAGCGACGCCGGCGCGGCACGCTCCGCCGGAGCAGCGCGTAGAGACAGTTTGCGCCGGCCAGCCTGCGTCCGCAGAGACGACAGGACTGACGTCACGGGACAATGGTCCCGTGACGTCCCCGCAGAACCGCTGGAGTGAAAGGCTTCCACCGCGCCGCATGATTTCCTCCCCCCTTTTTTCGAAATCGAGGCGTGGACGGCCACCCGCAGGGGGTGGAGGGGGCGACGTGGAACGCGGCCGACACAGCGTGTAGAGACTGGCGCCGGTCGAACGACGCGCTAGCAACGGCGCGCGGTGATGAAGAGACTCCGGAATCCATAAGATCGGTGAAGATCTGCCGAGCATCTTAGAAACCTGTCGGGGTGCTTCTCTCTTGTTCCGGTTTGAGGAAGCGATAACATATCAGCCTTCTAGTCGGGGGATGGAATGACGACCTCAGTTCGCTGGACAGAAGATCAGACTAAGCGCGCGCTCTATCTCTACTTCCAGCTTCCTTTTGGGAAGTTGCACCAGAGGAATCCTGAGATCATCGCGCTCGCTGCGGCATTGGATCGAACGCCCTCGTCGGTGGCCATGAAGCTCGCTAATTTCGCGAGCCTCGACCCGAAGATCGTAGAAAGTGGACGGAAAGGGCTGGAAGGGGCGTCTGCGCTCGACCGCAAGGTTTGGGACGAGTTTCACAGCGACTGGACCAAACTCGTCACGGAACTCAGTATGCGCGAGGGAGTGCTGCAACCCTCAGATCGGAACAAGGTCTGCGATGCGCCCTTTGACTTCAGGTACGAACCACCCGACGGGGTGACTGCCAAATCCAGAGAAATCGAGCAAAGGGTTGGTCAGGCTTTCTTTCGACGGGCCGTGATGGCGAACTTCGAAGATAGCTGTTGTGTCACTGGCATTGCCGATCGCCGTCTTCTCAACGCCAGCCACATCTCTCCGTGGGCAACGGATGTTGCTAACCGTCACAATCCACGAAACGGGCTGTGCCTCTCTGCCACGTTCGACCGAGCTTTTGATCGTTGCCTAATGACGGTCACGCCTGATCATAAAGTCCGTTTGTCGAAGCAGCTTCTACAGAGCAAGAGCAAGGAAACTAAGGCCTTCTTTGCGCCATACGAGGGGCGTTCTCTTCGGATGGCCACACATGTGGCACTGGATGAAGCATTGCTCCGACAGCACAATCAAAGGCTGCTCGATTAACCAGTCTTGCGGGGTCAAGCTGCGAGATTGTCCATCGCATAGTCGCCCCATTGATCCGCCATCGCCTCGGCGATTCCCGTAAAAAAGCGGCTGCGTTCTTTCCAACGATCAGGACTTGGGGAGGCATGGTGAACGCGCGGCTCACGGCCGGCGACGATGTTCGTTGGAGCGAGCGGCGGGAGATTTTTGAGCCAGAAGCAGGTCCGCTTGGTTTCACCGTGCCCGAACTGCCACGGCTGCACGCTCTGCGCTGGCTCGACATAGTTGACGATCCGCTCTTTGGCATGGCGATGCATTACCGGATTCTCCACGCAAATCCGCTCAATCGGAGCATTCCAGAAAGCTGAGAACAACTCAGCACCCTCATCTAGCTCGCGCCACATTTCCTCCAGCGTTCGACCGGGAGGGGGAACATGCAGCCAGCGAACCCCGCTGTTGCAAAGTCGTGTGCATGGCGGGTGAGCAACGATCAGTAAGTCCCACCCATCATCAAGAACGTCGCGCGCGTCACCGGTGATATGCCGGTTGCTCCGATCCTCGGCAGGTAAAAGATCGCACGACCACGCATCATAGCCGTGATCGAGAAAGGCGTTGCGCACGGTACCAGAGAACTCGCAAGCAACTAATATCCTCAATTTCGTCCCCTCCCGGAAGTCGTGTCGAGAACTACATATCAACTCCCATAGCTAGAACAGGAAAGAAACAAACCAGGACGAAAACCAGGTAATATTCTTCGTGTGATGCGGGTCCAGTCAGGGGCTTGGCTCAGAGAGCAAGAACAAAATGCAAACAAACTATTTTCCTACAGCCCCCTCCTTAAGGCATAAGCTGGCCGGTTCACCCCGGCTTGAGGAGGCTAGATCATGCGCAGGAAAGACGCCGCCCTTCGGCAAGTCCGGAACGAAATCCGGGTGTCCCGCCACGGCCTCCCGGTGCGCCGCGCGCCCCGGCGGCGCCGCATCGCCGAGGGGGCGATGCCTCCTCACGGGGCGTCAGGTTCGTCAACTTCCGCGCCAGGGCGGCCGGCGTCGCTACGCTCGGGCGCTCATCGCCAGCACCCGCGCCCATTCCTCCTCGCGCACCGGGGCGACGGAGAGGCGCGATTGGCGGACCAGTTCCATCTTCGCCAGTGCTGGCTCGGCCTTGATCTCGGCGAGCGTCACCGGGCGGGCGAGCTTGCGCACCGGCGTCACGGGGACCTTCACCCACGCGCCGTCCTCGCCGTCCGGCTTCTGCGCGCCGGCGATCCGCATGATGCCGATCGCGGCCTTGTCTTCATTGCTGTGGTAGAAGAAGGCCTCGTCGCCCGGCTCCATGGCGCGCAGATGCAGGCGCGCGGCATTGTTGCGCACGCCGTCCCAGTCCGTCTCGCCGTCGCGGACCAGATCGTCCCAGCTGTAGACGTGCGGTTCGGACTTCATCAGCCATTTGGCCATGGATCGGGGCTCCCTCGCGCGGACGGCGGGCCGAAAGTTGCCGCCTCGTCATTGTCCGCCTAGAGGATAAGGCATGACGGCTCAACGCATCCTCGCCTGCTCCCTCGCGCTGTTTCTCGCCGGCTGCGGCGGGGAGCGCGCGCCGCTGCCGGAAGGGCAGGGCTCCTCCACGCCGGAATATGTCCGCGCCGAGGCGGAGGATCCGCTGCAGGGCGGGATGGTGACGCCGGTGCGGATCGGCGAACTCGGCCCCAATTTCGCCGCCTGCAACGCGCGCGGCGCGACGCGCGAGCGCGCCGGTGCGGATCACGTGCCGGTGCGCCCGGCGCCGTTCGATCCGGCCGAGGAGATCGACCGGCTGCCGGCCGGCGCGGAATTCTTCATCTGCTCGCGCAGCCACGACCAGCGCTGGTTCGGCATCGTCTATGATTCGGGCGGGGTCGCGGCGGAGCGCTGCGGCGTCTCCGCGCCGATCGGCCGGCGGGCCAATTACGAAGGGCCGTGCGCGGCCGGCTGGGTGCCGAGCAATCTCGTCCGGCTCGTCTCCGGCGTGCCGCACCAGCTTTCCGCCGGAGACGCGCCGGCGCAATAGTTGCGCGGTTCGTCCCGCCCGGGGCTCGATTCGTCGCTGCATTGCAGCATAAAGCTTGATTCGTTTCGCTGCGCTGCACAATGAGGCCGGAACGGTTCAACGAGCTTGGCCGCCGAAGCGCATGAGCGCGGGCGGCCGCAAGCAAGTCGGCAGGTTGATGGACCGGGCGCGGGGAGCGCCCGACGGGATCGCGGCGCCGCACTGGGTACGTCTCCTTCATGTTCCATACGGTTCGCGCCGCGGGCTTCGCCGCGGCCGCTTTCGTTGCGGCGGCCACCTTGTGGGACGGCCCGCTCAGCGCCTGGCAGGGCGACGGCATTCCGACGCCCGCCACCTCCTGGCTGACCCATGCCGCGGCACCGGCGGAGGTGGGCGATCTGGGCCTCAACGAGACGCTGCCGGAAGCCGCGCCGGAGCCGGACCCGGTGCCGGTCGCGCCGCCCCCGCCGCCGCTCTCCACCCTGGTCGAGCGCAAGGCGACCGGCGAGACCGCCAATGCCGAGCAGCATTGCCTGGCCAGCGCCGTCTATTTCGAGGCGCGCGGCGAGTCGCTGGAGGGGCAGCTCGCGGTCGCCGAAGTGGTGCTGAACCGCACCCGCTCCGGCCGCTATCCGGACGGCATCTGCGCGGTGGTGCGCCAGCGCGCCCAATTCTCCTTCGTCCGGGGCGGCGTCATCCCGCGCGCCGATCGCAATTCGCCGGCCTGGCGCCGCGCCGTCGCGGTGGCGCGCATCGCCGAGATCGGCGAGCCGCGCCTGCTCTCCGAAGGCGTGCTCTGGTATCACGCGCATTACGTCTCGCCCTCCTGGGGCCGGCGGCTGGCGCGCACGACGCGGATCGGCGCGCACATCTTCTACAGCTAGCGCGGGACCGGGCGGATCGGCTAAGCCTTCGCTCCATGTCCACCTACACGATCGACACCGCGACCAGCCGGGCGACGCCGAGCCCGGCGCCGATGAAGCGGCTCACCGCCCCGGCGATCATGGCGCGCAAGGGTGGCGAGCCGATCGTCGCGCTCACCGCCTACACGATGCGCATGGCGCAGTTGCTCGATCCGCATTGCGACTTGCTGCTGGTCGGCGACAGCCTGGGCCAGGTGATCTACGGCCTGCCGTCCACCATTCCGGTCAGCCTCGACATGATGTGCGCGCACGGCGCGGCGGTGGTGCGCGGTTCGTGGCACGCTTTGGTCGCGGTCGATATGCCGTTCGGCTCCTACGAGGCGAGCCCGGCGCAGGCGTTCGACAATGCCGCGCGCGTCCTCAAGGAGACCGGCGCGGCGGCGGTGAAGCTGGAAGGCGGCGAGGCGATGGCGGAGACCATCGCCTTTCTGGTGCAGCGCGGCATTCCGGTGATCGGCCATGTCGGGCTGACCCCGCAGGCGGTGAACGCGCTGGGCGGCTATCGCGCGCGCGGCCGGGACGATGCGGAGAAGGCGAAGATCCTCGCCGACGCCCGGGCGGTGGCCGATGCGGGCTGCTTCGCGCTGGTTCTGGAAGGCGTGATGGAAGAGATCGCGGACGAGGCGACGGCGCTGGTCGCCTGCCCGACGATCGGCATCGGCGCCTCGGCGCGCTGCGACGGCCAGATCCTCGTAACCGAGGACATGCTGGGCCTGTTCGAGCGGACGCCGCGCTTCGTGAAGCGGTTCGGCGATCTCGCCGCCGAGGTCGGCAAGGCGGCGGAGGCCTATGCGGCGGACGTGAAAAGCCGGGCCTTTCCGACCGACGAGCAGATCTACCGCCCCAAGTGAGGGTCTTTTCCTTCGCGCCCGGCATCGGTAAGGAGCGGCAGGGGGCGCCAGCCGGCGCGCCCGGCGGGCGCCGCTCAGGTGGGAAGGGACGGGCGCCGCACGGCACCCGATGAGTTTGGAGATATAGATTGGCGATCAAGCCGAGCGATGGCGATGTGTTCCTGCGCGAAGTCGACGAGGAGCTGCGCAAGGAGCGGATAAACACTTTCGTGGCGCGCTATGGATGGGCGATCATCGCTGCGGTCGTGCTCGTGCTGGGTTCGATCGGCGGCTGGCTGTGGTGGCAGCATCGCCAGGCGGAGGCCGCTTCCGCGCAGGGCGAGACGCTGCTCGAAGCGCTCGACGCACTGGAAAGCGGCGGTGCCGCCAACGCACAACCCAAGATCGCCGAACTCGCCGAGAGCCGCATCCCCGGCTATCGCGCCGCCGCCCTGTTCGCGCGGGCAAATGCCGAATTGCAGGCCAACAACAATGTGGCCGCGATCGCGACGTTGCGCAGCATCGCCGAGGATCAGGGGCTGGACGAAACCTATCGCAACGCCGCCCTGGTGCGGCAGACCGCGCTCGAATTCGATACGCTTCAGCCACAGGCCGTGATCCAACGCCTCGGGCCGCTCGCCCGTGCCGGCGAACCCTGGTTCGGCAGCGCCGGCGAGCTGGTCGGCATCGCCCATCTCAAGATGAATCGCGCCGATCTTGCCGGCCAGCTTTTCGGCCAGATCGGCCGCGACGAGGCCGTTCCGCCGTCGATCCGCACCCGTGCGATCCAGATGGCCGGGTCGCTCGGCGTCAATGCCCTCGACGAGCCGGACGGCGCGGACGCGGGCGCGAATCAGGCGGCGTCCGCCGCCCCCGCAGCCAGGGAATCTGCCGAATGAAGCGTATCGTTTTCGCGCTGACCGCGCTGAGCCTGCTCGCCGGTTGCAACGTCCTGAACCGCGGCAATTCTCGCGGCCCCGTCACGCCGACGGTCGGCGAGCGCATCCCGGTGCTCGGCCGCGAAGGGCAGGTGGAGGCCGATCCGGCGCTGGCCGACATTCCGGTCACCGTGCCGATGGCGGTCGCCAATCCTGACTGGCCGCAGCCCGGCGGCAATGCCGAGAAGGTCATGATCCACGTCGCGCTGGGCGATTCGCCGAGCCAGGCCTGGAGCGTCAGCATCGGCGAGGGCGGCAGCAACCGCGCCCGCCTCGCCGCCGAACCGGTCGTCGCCGGCGGGCGGGTCTATACGATCGACACGCGGGCCACGGTGCGCGCCTTCAACGCCGATACCGGCGCCGTGATCTGGGAGCGCCAGGTGCGCGGCGAGAACAGCCCGCGCGAAACGCTGTTCGGGGGCGGCGTCGCCGTATCGACGGAAGATGGCCGCGTCTACGCGACCAACGGCGCGGGCGATGCCGCCGCGCTTAACGCCGCCAACGGTGAAGTGGTCTGGCTGACCAAGCCCGGCGGTCCGCTGCGCGGCGCGCCGACCATCGCTGCCGATGCGATCTATGCGATCAGCCAGGACAATCAGCTTTACGCGCTCAATCCCGATACCGGCGCGACGCGCTGGAGCGGGGCGGCCTCGTTCGAGCTGGCCGGGGTGTTCGGCACCGCCGCGCCCGCTTTCGCGCAGAGCACGGTCGTCGCCGGCTTCTCGTCCGGCGAGCTGACCGCCTATCGCTACGAGAACGGCCAGGTGGTGTGGCAGGATGCGTTGGCCCGTACCGGCGTTTCCACCCAGGTCGGCCAGCTTTCCGACATCGACGCCGATCCCGTGATCGACAATGGCCGCGTCTTCGCGGTCGGGCAGGGCGGTCGCATGGTCGCCGTGGAGCTCATCACCGGCCAGCGCGCCTGGGAGCTCAACATCGCCGGCATCTCGACCCCCTGGGTGGCAGGCGAGTGGGTGTTCGTGGTCACCGATCGCGCCCAGCTGATCGCCGTCGCCCGCGCCTCCGGCCGCATCCGCTGGATCGCGCAGCTTCCGGCTTTCCGCCGGCCGGAGCGGCGCGATGAGCGTCCCGATCGCACCACCGGACAGATTCGGGTGCGGCCGGGGCAGGATCCGATCTTCTGGCGGGGCCCGGTCCTCGCCGGCAACCGGCTCGTGCTGGTGAGTTCGCAAGGGCAAATCGCCTATGTCTCGCCGCGCGACGGATCGATCCTGTCGATCAGCGATGCGCGTACCAGCTTCTCGCTCCCGCCGGTGGTGGCGAACAACACGCTCTACCTGCTGGACGACAGCGGGCGGTTGACCGCCTGGAGGTAAGCGGGCAGGGCGGCTGGCCTTATGGCCAGACTCCCCATCGTCGCGATCGTCGGACGTCCGAACGTCGGCAAGTCCACCTTGTTCAACCGGCTGGTTGGCAAGAAGCTTGCGCTCGTCGACGACCGGCCGGGCGTGACCCGCGACCGGCGCGAGGGCGACGCCACTTTGCTCGGTCTCGAATTCCGGGTGATCGACACGGCCGGTTATGAGGACGAGGACCCCGAAACGCTGCCGGGGCGGATGCGCGCGCAGACCATCGCCGCAGTGCGCGAAGCGGATGCCGCACTGTTCCTGATCGACGGGCGAGCCGGCGTCACACCGCTGGATGAGGAAATCGCCCGCTGGCTGCGATCGGAATCGACGTCGGTGATCCTCGCCGCCAACAAGGCCGAGGGGCGTGCCGCGGAGGCGGGCATGTTTGAGGCCTATGCGCTGGGGCTGGGCGATCCGATCGCGATCAGCGCCGAGCATGGCGAGGGCGTCGTCGATCTGTTCGAGCAGCTGCGCCCGCATGTCGAGCGCGACGTGGTCGCGGATGAGGACGAAGAGGATGGCGAGGGACCACTGAAGCTCGCCATCGTCGGACGGCCCAATGCCGGCAAGTCAACTCTCATCAACCGGATGCTGGGCCAGGACCGGCTGATCACCGGGCCGGAAGCCGGCATCACCCGCGATTCGATCGCGATCGACTGGGACTGGGCGGACAGGGAAGGGGTAAGACGCCCCGTCCGTCTGATCGACACCGCCGGCATGCGCAAGAAGGCGAAGGTCGAGGACAAGCTGGAGAAGCTGTCCGTCGCCGATGCGCGGCGCGCGGTCGATTTCGCCGAGGTCGTCGTGCTGTTGCTGGATGGAACGCGGGGGCTCGAGGCACAGGATTTGCGGATCGCCGACAATGTGCTGCAGGAAGGCCGCGCGCTGATCGTCGCGATCAACAAATGGGACGTAGCGGAAAATGCCAGCGCCTTGTTCAACGGCATCAAGGCGGCGCTCGACGAGGGGCTTTCGCAGGCGCGCGGCGTGCCCTTGCTCACCGTGTCGGGCAAGACCGGCAAGGGCATCGACCAGCTGCTAACTGCCGCGTTCGAAGTGCGGGAGGTCTGGTCGCGGCGCGTTTCGACCGGTCAGCTCAACCGCTGGTTCGAGAGCGCGGTGGAGAAGAATCCGCCACCCGCGCCGGGCGGCAAGCGGATCAAGCTAAGGTACATCACCCAGGTGAACACCCGCCCGCCCAGTTTCGTGCTGTTCGGCACGCGGGTCGATCAACTTCCCGATTCCTATCTGCGCTACCTGGTCAACGGCATCCGCCGCGAGCTCGACTTCGGCGCGGTGCCGGTACGGCTCCAGGTTCGCGCATCGCGCAACCCCTTCGACCGCGCCGGTTTCAAAAACTGATTTTCATCAACCGCATATTTACTTGGCGCGCGCTAGAATCACGGCGGGGTTGGACCAGGAAGGACTTACCGCGTTGGAAAACGCTGCCGCACAGCTCGTCGTCTGGACGGAATTTCAACGTACGCGCGCCGAGCTTGGCGCCAATTTCGTGCGCATCCTCAGCTATTTTCGCGAGGACGGCGAAAAGGCCGTCGGACGGATCGAGGAGGCGATGCACGAGCGCAATGTCGCCGCGCTGGTCCTGCCTGCGCATACGATGAAGTCCGAAGCGCGCCAGTTCGGCGCCGAACAGCTGGGCATGCTCGCCGAGGAGATCGAGGTGGCAGCGCGCCGCGCGCTCGAATCGCATCTCTTCCCAGACCATATCGTCCCCGAAGTGGCGAAGCTGCGGCCGCTCTATCTGCGCACGATCGAGTTGCTGGAGCGCGAGACAAACCCGCTCGCTCAGCGCCGCCGGCCCTTCGGGCGCGCGGCGAGCAATCAGGATTTCGGTCGGCTCTGAGCCCCAGATTCCATTTGCCTCGCCCGTCGCGACCCGCCTAGCTATGCCCATGCCCGGTCTTCGCATCCTGCTTCTCGCCGCCGCGCTCGTAATTGCGCCGGTCGTCGCCATGCCCGTCGTCGCGCAGGAGGCCACCGAGGCGGAGCTGCTGGCGGAATTCCAGGCAGCGATCGCGGAAATGCGCGCGCTGATGCTGCGGCGGGGCGAACGGGTGGAAGGCTGGGACGTCGGCGGCGTGGATCCCGATGCGGACCTCCGCGCGATGGGCGCGGACAATTATTATTTCCTGACCAGTTCCGTCGCCGACGACAGCGTCAGCATCCTCACCGACCGGCCGATCGGCGAATATGTCCCGCGTCACTGGCGGATCGCAGACACCTATGGCCGCGAAGCCGCGCTGCTGCCGGGCGGGCAGGTCGATTTCGTCCACTTGTCCGCACGCTATGTCTTCGCCGCCCGATCCCGGGTCGAGCGGCGCCGGGACGCGGCCTGCTACAGCAATCTCGACCAGGCGATTCTCTACGAAATCCCCGATTCTCCGGAAGGTGAAGACGACGAGTTGCTGCCGGCGCTGTTTCGCATGACCATTCTCGCCACCGAGGACGAGACGATCTGCGTGCGTTATGAGGGCGATCGCCGGCACGGCTATCGCGGGCGCAGCTTCACCCAGGACGGCTATACGCTGCCGGAAATCGACGCCGGACGCGAGAACGACGTGTCGCGGATCGTTCGCGCCGCCCCGATCGAGGCCCTGCTCGTCTGGCGCGGCCGGCCCGAGCCGGGCCCCGCCATCTACTGAGCCTTGCGCATCGGCTGGAGCTGCCAGCGCGCCAGGCTGCGCCACAGCCATTCGAACGGGCCGTAGCGGAAGCGATCGAGCCAGGGCTTCGACCAGAGCAGCATCAGCGCCCAGACCGCGATTACCGGGATCCACAGCTCGATCCGGCTGAGATGGCCGAACAGGCCGAAGCCGTAGCCGTAGAAGAGCGTCGTCATCAGGATCGACGTGCCGAGATAATTGGTGAAGGCGGCGCGGCCGGCGGCGGCGATGCGATCCGTCAGCGCGCCGCCCTTGCGGGTCAGCAGGATCACCAGCGCGGCCAATGCCATTACCATGAGCGGGCGGACGAGGCCGGTCGCGGTCATCGAGATCGCGAACACCATCGGCACCGAAAAGCCGTCGCTGAGCAAAGCCCAGGCGAACAGCGCATAGACGGGCAGCCCGATGGCAAAGCCGGTGACGGCCCATTTGCGGTAGCGAGTCTCGTCCCATGCGCCGCGGAAGAACCCGGATTTGAATGCGGCCATGCCGAGGACCATGTAGCCCAGCGTCTCGAGGCCGAAGAACAGGGTGTTCACGAACGGCGTGGCCGCCATGTTGGTCAACCGCTCTGTGACAATGCCCGCATAGCCGCCCTGATAGAGCGCGAGGCTGGTCGCTATCGCTTCCTCGGTGCCGCCGAAATCGCGCTGCAGATCGTGCCACGACCGGAGCGTTTCCGCGCTCGCGTCCGGCATCGCGGCGGCGGCGGCGAGCATCGCGATGCCGAACGAAGCGAAGCCCATCAGCAGCATCTGCAGGATCACCAGCACGATGCCCCAGATCACCAACGCCCGCACCGACAGGTTGCGGAAGGCATAGAGGATCAGGCCGCACAAGGCGTAGGCGGCGAGGATGTCGCCGAACCAGATCAGGTAGAAATGGAGCAGGCCGAAGACGAGCAGCCAGCCCATCCGCGCATAATGGGCGCGCGCCGGCGAGCCGCCCGACGCCTGCGCGCTTTCGATGACCAGCAGGGTCGAGGCGCCGAACATGAAGGAGAAGAAGCCGCGCATCTTGCCGTCGATCAGGATGAAGCTGACCAGCCAGGAGGCGAGATCGGCCTGGCTCTCCAGCCCGTAGGCGAGCGGGTTCATATAGGCCTGGAAGGGCATGGCGAAGGCGACGATGTTCATCGCCAGGATGCCCATCACGGCGACGCCGCGCAGGATATCCAGCGTGGCGATGCGATCGGGGGGAGCGAAAAGCGGGCCCGGATCGTCGGTCTGAACGGCGTCGGTCATTCGGCATCCCCCTCCCGAACGGTCTTCACGCTTCCAGATATCCCATTTGCATATCCTGGCAATGGCGTTGTGCGCGGCCCGCCTCCTCAGGGCACGGCAAAAACGTCGATCTCGACCGCGGACGGTGCGGAATCGAGCTCCCCGGCGCCCCTGTCGAGCCAGGTTTGCGACAGGAACAGCCCGCAGGGGCCGGAATAGTCGAAGGAGCGACGGCCGAAACCGTCATCGCGGGTCGCGCGGCACTCCTCGGGGTTGCCGTCCTCCACCAGCATGAACTCGGTCCGGCGCGAGGCGACGAGACGCCCCGCCGGCCGCGGCCAATCGGTGGCGTCTCCCGCCGGGCGCAGCGTGATGGCGACGGTCGCGCGCCTGGCCCGCGCGCGGTTGTCGGCCAGGAAATATCCCGGATCCCCCGCGATGATCCGGCACGCTGCCCGGCTCCATTCCGGAGGCACGCTGCCGTGCTCGCTGAGCTGGCAGTCCGTAACCCGCCCGGCGCGCAACGTGAGCGCGACGCTGAGCTGGCCAGGGGCATCAGCGTGGGATCGGCCAGCATCCATGTGACGCGCGCGCGATAGATCGCGTTCGTCGCGCCGTCGGCCGCGCGGAAGCGAATCCGCATGGCGAGATCGCAGGTCCCGTCATCGAGCTCGACGAAACCGGAAGACTGACGGATGCCGCAGGCAGCGGGCCGCCCGGCCGCGTCCAGCAGCAGCCAGAAGGACACAGCGCCCTCCTGATTGCGACGCAAGGCGGCGGCCGGGTAGATTCCGAAATCGGACCAGTCGGGGCCGCTGATGATCGCCCCCGATCGCTGCACCGCAAGCTCCGCGTTGGCAATGTCGCCGACCGGGTAGCGGCGCATCGCCTGGTCCGGCGCCGGCGGCGCCACGGGAAGCGGTGCGACGACAGCCGGCCGATCCGAAGCCCCGCCCGATTGCGCGTCGGCCGCGATTGCGGGTGCGGCAACCGCCAGGACGGCCACCATCGCGATGCCGCGCAGGATATCGAGCGTGGCGATGCGATCGGACGGCGTGGCGGCGGCAAGGGCCGGCGCGGCGGGCTGCACAGCAGGCGATACGGCTTCAGTCATCCGGCGAACCCCCCAGCCCGAAATTCAGCAACTTCACCCATATCGCACCCGGTGCGCGCCGGCGAAGTTGACGAAGTTGACGCCCTACAGGGGCAAGTCCGTTTCCGCGCCCCGACCACCGCCCCGCCGGCGGGCCATGGCGCGCGGCGGGAACGTGACGAGTCGGCAGCGGACTGCGCCCATCGCGCAGGATAAGGCAGAGGAAATCCTACTTTGCAAGCGGGGCGAGAAGATGGCGCCCGGTTCGGCGGTGAATCGGCATAGCGACGGCTATGCGCCCATCCACGACGTTGCCGGCCGGTTTCAGATTGCTCGAAAGCGGCCGTTCGCCGTGTGGCATCAGCTACGCCGCGCCATATCCCCTGTGATCAGCGCCATGTTAAGCGTCGAGTAAAGCGTGGCCGAAACCGTCAATGAATAAAATTATTTCATTAGTTGATGTTTAATTCTCCCTTACGAAAGGTATATATCGTGATTTATCAATAATGTCGTGGAGGATTAATCTTTATTGACACTAGGTCTCCTAATCACCAATATAGGCTGGCGTGATGATAATGAGTCATCGCGTGTAACGTTAAACAACAGGAGAGATTACTATGAGGCGCACGTCTATCGTGTTGGCCGCGTTGTTTTGCGCGCTTGCCCCGGCTGCTGTTCAAGCGACACCTGCTTCGGTGGAAACCAAGCAGTCGGTCTGCATCCCCATCATCATCGAAATTGACGGTGAACAGGTTGTGGGGCTCCTTTGCATTCCGCAAGGCGGTGTGCTCTAATCCGAGCTAATCGTCGATCTTGGGGCGGCGTCAGGAATAGGCGCCGACCCCAATGCAAGTTCGATCATACTTGGCTGCTTCAGGCCGGGCCGGAGCGCTCGCCAGAGGAGGATCAATGTTCGTGATGTCGAGTACGGCTGCTATGGCTATAGCCATGGTTCTGGTCTCGGCGCCGAGTGAATCGGGGATAGCCGAAACGACCACATCAGCCGCGGCCGATACGTCCGAGCAGACCATTGGGACCGGCGCATGGAGGGGTAGCTTCCTTCAGAGATACTGGACGTTCGAATTCTCTCATCAGAACGGCCGCTGGTCGGGACGCTATATGCGCAGCGACGGACGCGATTGGCACGCACTGACCGAGTTGATGGTATCCGGGCGCGCGGTGTCGTTCAGCTTCGTCTCCAGCCCTAGAATCATTTTCGCGCTGGAGCTTAATGCCGACGGTCGAAGCCTGTCCGGCACGGCCACGGTCGATGGTGTTGGCGTTGTGCCGTTCTCCGCGGCGCGGGCGCCCTGATCGATGTGGCCGACCATCGCGGTTGTCCCATTTCTGCTCTTCGCCGCTCTGATTGATCCTGAGAGGTCGCCCGCTTCGGTGTTGTCGAGGACGCCGACATCGTTCGGCCATGTACAGGTCGATGCCGCCGATGTCGCTGCTGCGATCGTGGAAGGGGAAGCCGCCCATGTGACCGCGCGCACCGTGCTCGGGCTTGCCGATGTGCGGTTTGACATCGTCGAGGCGCAGGACTCGCCGAGGCGTTTCGGCGAACGCTCATCCGAAGGCGTCCCGACCTACGTCTGGCCGTTCAGGCAAAGTGCCGATGGACGTTCGCAGCCCCCGCCCGCTTACCTGCTGCGCCACGAGATCGGGCACGACTTGTTCATCCGCTATCTCGTGCCCAGCACAGGCTCCAGCCAATATGGCGGCGATGCGCCCGACTGGCTCGACGAGATGGCAGCGATCGCGTTCGAAGGCGAGCCGCTGCGCTCGCTGCGGCGTCGCTCGATCGTACACGTCGCGCAGGAAGGGAAGCTGATCCCGCTGCACCGATTCCTCAACATGGTCCATCCGGAAATGGCGGCGGGATCGATACCAGATACAGACGGCCGGCTCGGTGCCGCATTTGACCCGGCGTCCGATGAGACCGCGAGCTTCTATGCCATGGCCGCCGCCTTCTATGAATTCCTGGTCGCGCGCACCGAAAATGCCGCCATCATCGCCGATCTGGCTGCGGTGGTACGTCGCGGGGAGCCGGTCGAACCATGGCTGCTCGCCCGCACCGGCTATGCCGACGCGGCGCGCGGAATCGATGCGCTGGACCGCGATTTCCAGAACTGGATCGCTTCGGGCGCCGGGTACGGCGGTCCGTCCGGTCAGCGAGCCACTCGTACGAACGAACCCTGCTCGCGATGACGCAGTAAGATGCGCTCAGAAAGAATCCTGCAGGAGCGATCGCATTCCGGACGAATCAGGCGGCGCGCGGTCACGGCGTTGATGGTCAGCGCTCCAATGTTCGCGCCCTTCTTGCACCCGGCTCTAGCCCAGCCCCAGCCGCCCGCGGATACGCAAAGCGTCCCGCCTGTCCCGACGACCCCACCACCGCCTGTCATTCTCGATCGCGACGGCAATCCGGTGCCGCCAGAGCTGCAGCGGGAATTGCAGGAGCGGCTGAGGAGCCATTCGCCGCCCGACCGTCCTGCCACGCCGGTCAGTCCCGCACGGTCGACCGGCGACGGCGCCATAGTTGTCGAGGGCCAGCGGCCGCGCGGCTCCGTTACCGGCGACATCCCGCCGGAGCGAACCTTCAGCGCGCTCGAGATCAACGCCTATGGTGCCGGTAATGTCGGAGAGCTCCTACAGGCGCTGAACCCTCAGATGCGCAGCAATGGCGGGCGGGAGGGGAGCGGACCGGTGACTTTGCTGAACGGGCGGCGTGTGTCGAGCTTTTCCGAAATCGCCGAAATCCCCAGCGAGGCGATCGAACGAGTCGAGGTTTTCCCTGAAGAACTGGCTCTCCAATATGGGTATCGGCCGGACCAGAAGGTCGTCAACATCGTCACCTACGAACGGTTTCGTTCCTACCTCGGCCAGCTTGGTGCGATCGCCTCGGCT
This sequence comes from Sphingomonas sp., assembly GCA_019635535.1. Lineage (NCBI taxonomy): Bacteria > Pseudomonadati > Pseudomonadota > Alphaproteobacteria > Sphingomonadales > Sphingomonadaceae > Sphingomonas > Sphingomonas sp. The sequence continues at coordinate 3,830 of JAHBZH010000001.1, read as the reverse complement.
GCGGGCGGCTATGCGGCGGGAAGCGTCCGGGCCAATTATTTCGCGATCAGGGGAAACACCCGGCTCGACTTCGGCTTTGACTATAACCGGTCGTCCGCGCTGTTGGAGAGCGATCGCGACGTGGCGCAGCTCGACGCCACGCTGGACGCTGGCCGGTTCCGCACCTTGCTGCCCGAAACCGAGCGGCTCAGCGTGAGCGGTCTGGTTGGCGGCACGCTGTTCGACACGGTGGCGACGACGTTGACCGGCCGGTTCGAAGCGAGCGGCTTCCAGTCGCTGCTGGGCAGGATCGGCAGCGACGCGTTGACACGAGACTCCGGCACCCGCACCGTGGAATTGGGAACCGCCCTGCACGGACAGATTGGCCGTTGGCTGTGGACCTTCACGGGCCGCTATAATCACTTGGCGACCGACATCGTCACGGATAGCGGTGCAGCGGCCAACATGCGGGACCAGGCCCACTCGGCTAATGCCTCCGCGAACGCCACCCTGCTGCTGAGCGGCGCACCGCTGCGTCTGCCTGCCGGTCCGCTCTCGACGATCGTTCGCGGCAGTTTCGAGCGGTGGGATTACAGCAGCGTTTCGTTGCGAAAGGGGGTCGACCGGCGGGCGGATATGTCCCGCGATAGCAGCGCGGTTCAGGTGAGTCTCAACCTGCCGATTGCCCGCGCGGGCGGTCGTGGCGCGGCAGCGCTCGGCGATCTGTCCATCAATGCCAACGTCGAGGTGACGAGGCTGTCGGACTACGACACGCTGTACGGTCATGGCGTGGGCCTCAACTGGTCCCCGATCGCCGCCATCAACCTCATCGCCTCCTTCACGACCGGAGAGGCGGCACCGACGCTCGAACAGTTGGGCGCGCCGCTGCTCGCGACCGCCAACCTGCGCACTTTCGACCTCGCCCGGCGCGAGGTCGTCGACATCACCCGGATCACCGGTGGTAACCCGGCCCTTCGATCGGAGGAGCGCCGGGTCTTCAGGCTCGGTCTCACCGTCCGGCCGCTCCACGCCACCGACCTTACCATTAGCGCGGATTATGTCGCGACCCGTATTAACGACCCGATCGCCCCCTTCCCGCTGCTGACGCCGCAGCTCGAAACCGCTTTCCCGGACCGCTTCACGCGTGCCGCCGACGGCCGGCTCGTGCAGATTGACGCCCGTCCGCTGAACTTCGATAGTGCCCGCCAGCAACGCCTGCGCTGGGGATTCAGCTTCGTCCGGCCACTCGGGACGATCGAGCCATGGATGCGCGCCGCCCCGGTGCGCACCTACGCGAGCGAGGCGGAGGCGCGCGCGGCGACTGGACCCGCAGGCATGGTCACGATGGTCCAACCGGGCAGCGCTCTCGCCCGACGCTTCGAGAACCTTGCCAGCCGGTTGTTCGTCAGCATCTTCCACACCTGGCGATTTCAGGACGAGATCGTCCCCAGTTTCGACGGCCCAACGCTCGACCTGCTTGACGGCGCCGCCATCGATCTGCGCGGCGGCACACGCCGTCACGAGATCGAAGTGCAAGCGGGCGTCTATAAAGGCGGCCTCGGCGCTCGTGTCGAGTTCAATTGGCAAAGCGGCATAAGCCTCAGCGGAGGTGGCGGGGCCTCGACGAACGACTTGTTCTTCTCCGATCTCGCCATTGTGAACATCAACCTTTTCGCGAACCTCCAGGACCGTTTCGGGGGCGCCAATGCACCTCAATGGCTCAGGGGATTGCGACTGACCTTCGGCATCACCAACCTGTTCGACAGCCGCCTCCAGGTTCGGGACTCCATCGGATCAACGCCGCTCAGCTATCAACCCGCCTATCTCGACCCCATTGGCAGGCTGCTCAGCGTTACCCTCCGCAAGGTCTTCTAGATCTACGCTTATTGCCCCGGCCCGGTTTATCATTTGTGCGGTTCCGGCCACTATCCAGCCCGCGGCGGTGACCGGTGAACGCTATGGTACCCGGAGTTGAATTTCAGACTTAGTGTGGACGGCGATTAACCGAGCCCATCCGCCCCGTTCAGTCCTCCGCCGGCTTGCTCTGCAGCTGGATATAGTTCTGCAAACCCATCCGCGCGATCATGTCGAGCTGGGTCTCGAGGAAGTCGATATGCGCCTCCTCGCTTTCCAGGATGCGCTCGAATATCTCGCGGCTGACATAGTCGCGCACCTTCTCGCAATGGGCGACGGCGCCGCGCAGCTGCTCGCGCGCCTCGTGCTCGAGATCGAGATCGGCCTTCAGTATCTCCTCGACATTCTCGCCGATGCGCAGGCGCCCGAGGAGCTGGAAATTGGGCAGGCCGTCGAGGAACAGGATGCGCTCGGCGAGCGTGTCGGCATGCTTCATCTCGTCGATCGATTCGTGCCGCTCGTACTCGGCGAGCCGCTTCACGCCCCAATTGTCGAGCATCCGGTAATGCAGCCAATATTGGTTGATCGCGGTCAGCTCGTTCTTGAGCGTCTCGTTCAGGAACTCGATGACCTTTTCGTCGCCCTTCATGGGTGAGCCTCCAATGGATGATCGCGCGCAGTGTAACGCGCAAAGGCTTAAAAAGCACCAAAAAATGGCGGAAAACCGCGAAAAATTACGCGATATTGCTAAGCGTTCGCGTTCGTAGATGACGCGCGATTCCGGGATGCGCGGCGCGAGCGCGAGTCATTTTCGATAGGCGGAACAGCCGGCCGTCAGGCGGCGGTGCGTTCGGAGTCGATGATCTCGCGCGCGAAGGTGAAGCATTGGCCGCAGCGCGGCTTGCGGCCGTAGCAGCGATAGGCGCTGGTCGGGCAGGACGCGCCCTCGCGCGCCGCCTGGCGCACCTCGGTTTCGCGAATCGCGTTGCAGACGCAGACGATCATGGAGCCGAGCTAGCGATAATGCGACACGTTCGCAATAGTTACGATCAATTCCCGCGCAATTCCTTGCGGATCATCAGCTTGAGGCCGGACCAGATGTCGTCCACCGCGCAGACCTTCACGTCGATCAAGCCCAGCGGCAGCGCTAGTTCGCGAATCGCGTCCTCGGTGACGTCGCCGGGGCGCTTCGCCGCCTGCTTCGGCCAGCTCACCCACAGGAAGCCGTCCGAGGCGAGGAGCGGGCGCAGGCGGGCGAGCGCCGTTTCCAGGTCGCTGCGCCAGCTCACGAAGATGTGGCCGGCCTCGATCGGCGGCTCGGGCCAGACGAGATGGACGAGCTCGTAGCCATGCTCCTCGATCTCGGCGCGGACGGAGGAGGGCATATCCTCCCACCAGACGCGCAGCCCGTCCTTCAGCGACAGCTTGCGCGCCAGCGGCGTGCCGGAATAGCCGGTGGTCATCGGCCTTACTCCTCCGGCGCGCATATTAGCCGATTTGCGGCGCGCGGTCAGGCCGGATGGACGCGGCCCCCGAAATGGCGCGCGGCGATCAGCGCGATGGGCAGGCCGACCAGCGCGACATGGGCGAAGAGCTGGGTGCCGACCGAGACCGGCGAGGGCGGAAAGGCGGCGGGGAAGCGCAAAGGCACGACGATCAGGTTCATGACCGCATAGGTGAGGAGGCCGTAGGCGACGCCCCATATGAGCGGCCGGTCGGCGAGCGACGGCAGCCGCGCGGCGGCGAGCATGTAGGCGGCGGCCATCGCGGCCATCAGCGCGAAGTGGACGGCGAGGCCCAAGGCGGCGCCGGCGGCGCCCCATTCGGTCGCGGACGGAACGGGACCGGAGGCGACGAAGCGCAGCATCCCGGCCACCGGGCGGCCGTAATAGAGGGTGAGCCCGGCGGCGAAGACGATGTCGAGCGCGCCGGCGACAAGGGTGGCGAGGGCGATGGGTTTGGCGAGGCTTTGGAGCATGAACGGTCCTTCCCTGATG